>JABSRY010000147.1 GCA_013214985.1 Hyphomicrobiales bacterium | reverse complement strand
GATTTAACGGGTTATTCGATGTTGGGAATTGGTTATGCAACACCATATTTAGAGCCGTTTAAAGATGAATGCCGCAATTCATTTGCCTTAATGCCAGCAAGGCAAGGCGTAATGCGTTGGCCGCAAGGTGACAAAAACTGTGTTGCCTTAACAGAAGAAACCCACTTTCCATTAAGTGATAGCTCGGTTGACCGTATTTTGATTGTGCATGGTTTAGAAATGACCCATAAACCCAATGACTATTTGCGTGAAATTTGGCGGATATTAAAGCCCGATGGCCGCGCCATATTTGTAGTGCCAAACCGCTCGGGTATTTGGGCGAGGTTGGACAAGACACCTTTTGGGCATGGCCGGCCTTTTAGCCAAAGACAAATGCTGCAATTGTTAAAAGACAATATGTTTTTACCGATTGGTTGGTCTGGCGCTTTGTATATTCCACCGACGAAGAAAGATTATATTTTGGGTTCGGCCATGGCGTTTGAAAAATTTGGCTTATGGGCGCGTGCGGGGCTTGGTGGGGTGACGGTAATAGAAGCCTCGAAGCAAGTATATGCGTTACCACCCGTGCAAGCAGAGCGCAAAAAGAAATTAAGACATGTCATAATGCGCGAGCGAGACTGCGGCCACCATAATTTTGATGCCGATTTAGATCGGGATATTTAGTTTATTTTTTTTTAAGTAAAAAGATAGCTTGATCGCCAAATAGATTTACCAATGTTGGCCAGTTTGACACGTGGGATTTTTGCCCAAATTGATTTAGAATAACCTTTTGAGTGACTTCGATATTTAGGCTTTCGCATAAATTTGCGAGGTCTTTAATGGTGCAAAAATGGATATTAGGTGTTTCGTACCAGCTATAGGTTAGTTTTTTGGTGACTGGCATTTGGCTCTTGAATGCCAGAGATTTTATAACTCGCCAATGGCCAAAATTATGAAATGACACAATGGCATGCTTGCCGATGCGTAGCATTTGCTCTATTACCAAATCTGGCCGATGGGTCGCTTGAATGGTTTTACTTAAGATGACATAATCAAATGCTTCATCTGGGTAATTTACTAAATCGGTATCGGCATTGCCTTGCATTACTGAAAGGCCTTCGGCCACACAGCGGTTTACATTGGCTTGATCTAACTCGACGCCGCGGGCATCGATGTTTTTATTGTGGGTTAAAAGTTTTAACAATTCGCCATCGCCGCAACCAATGTCTAAAACACGACTGTTGGGTTTAATCATTTCGACTAGAATTTGTAAGTCGGCGCGGGTTTGATATTTGGACATTATTTTTGCCCTTTCGGGGTGATTTCATGCTTTTCATCACTGCTTTTTAAAAAGCCTGCAACTGCATCAAATAATTCGGGTTCATTCATTAAAAACGCATCATGCCCGCTTGGGCTATCTATTTCGACATAAGAAACATTTGCCGCAACACGGTTTAAAGCTTGGGTTATTAATTTGCTTGCAGCTGGCGGAAATGCCCAATCGGTGGTGAATGATATGATGCAAAAACGAATATTGGTATCGATGAATGCGTTCATTAAATGGCCATCAAATTGCTCGGCAAGGTCGAAATAGTCCATCGCGCGGCTGACATATAGGTAGCTATTAGCGTCGAACCTATCGACAAAACTCATGCCTTGGTGGCGTAAATAGCTTTCGATTTGAAAGTCGGCATCAAACCCAAAGGTAATACTTTCGCGGTCTTGTAACTTGCGGCCAAACTTTTTTTGTAGGCTTTCTTCGGACATATAGGTTATATGCGCGATCATTCTGGCGACGGCTAAACCTTTTTTGGGTGCGGTTTCGTTGGCATGATAATTACCGCCATGCCAATTTGGGTCGGCCATAACGGCTTGTCTGCCGACCTCGTAAAATGCGATATTTTGAGAAGAATGTTTAGAGGCGGTGGCAATTGGAATGGCCGATAATAGGCGGTCTTTGTAATTTGCTGCCCATTCGAGCACCAACATGCCGCCCATTGAACCGCCAATAACTGAAAATAACACATCGATTTTAAAATGATCGACTAAGCGCACTTGGGTGCGTACCATATCTGCAATTGTGATGATGGGGAAGTTTAGCCCATAGGCTTTGCCTGTTTTTGGGTCTGTACTGGTTGGCCCCGTTGAGCCGATGCAGCCGCCTAATACATTGGCGCATATAACAAAATATTTATCTGTGTCGACCGCTAAGCCTGGCCCAATCATTAACGACCACCAACCCGCTTTGCCCGTTATAGGGTTTGTAGATGCGGCATATTGATCGCCTGTTAAGGCATGACAAATTAGTATGGCGTTGCTTTTATCCGCGTTCAACGTGCCATATGTATCATATGAAAGATGATATTTGATTTCGCTACCACAATCGAGCTTGATTGCTTGTTCATCGTTAAAAATGGCAGAAACATGGTTCATAATTGGGAGCTACAACAGTTTTTTGAGTTTAAATAAATAGGATCTGTATAGCTTTACAATGTTGGTCGAAAAATTCCAAGTTTTTATGCAAAAAATAAGATTTTTTAGTGTAATGAATGCATTGCTGTTATATAAAGATGATGAAATAAGCAATAAGCTTGTAATTTTATGATTGTTTGAGAATAAATTATCCATTATGACCGAAAAAACTGAAATATCATTGCTTGGTGCGCGCGATAAAATTGATGCTATCGATACTGAAATTCATAATTTGTTAATGAAGCGTGCTGAACTTGTTGAAAATATTCAATCGGCAAAACAAGCGCTTGGCCCCATCGTAAATGCCATGCATGCAGACCGTGAAATTGAGATGTTTAGACGGTTTTCGGAAAATCATAAAGGGTGTTTGCCAATTGCATCGTTGCAGCGCATGTTTAGAGAAATGATTGCAACTTTTAGCCATTTGCAATGCCCGTTTAGAGTTTTTATTTTAAAAGGTGACCCGCTATACCGTGATATGGCGCGATATTTTTATGGCACAGTGATTGAAGTGATTGAGTGTGATGATGTGGAGCAAATGCTTGAGCATATTATTACGCCAACCAGTGACGTGGCTTTATTGCCCGCAGATGCCGAGAGTTTGTTTAGGTTTGATAAGCAGGTTAACAAAACAAAAAATGATGATTTAACTAAGAAATGCCACATATTTGCCCGTTTGCCATTTTGGGATAGTGCAGAAGAATATGGCCTATATTTGCCCGATATGTTTGTATTGGGGCATGCGCCGATGAAGCCAACTAAATATGATTATAGTATGTTTTCTATTGAAGCTAACCTTGAGACTGCCCGAACAATTATGGGTGAGTTGGGTTTTGAAATAGAGTATCAGGTGGAATATGAACAGGTTTTATATTGCACAATTAAAAAGTTTGTTGTAACCCCAACAGACATATTGCAAGATATTGAACGACATTTTAAAAAGCAGGATATTACACTTACCTGTTTGGGTGTTTACGGTAAAGTTTAGAATTTAGTAGAGGTATTTTTAATGACAGATTTCAATAAAGCACCAGTTGCCAATGCGGGTATTATGGACATTCATGCCTATAAAGCCGGCGGTGGACAGCTAAATGACGCTGAAAAAATATACCATTTAGCATCTAACGAAACCCCACATGGCGCACCGAAAGAAGCCCGCGATGCGATTGCGGATTTGGCGCAAAATATTCATTTATACCCCAATAGTGGCTCTAGCAATTTGCGGGCTGCGATTGCAAAAAAATATGACCTTGATGCCAATAAAATTGTTTGCAGTAACGGCTCTGACGAATTGCTGACGTTAATTGCTGCTGCCTATATTAAACAAGGCGATGAGGCGATTATTTCGGAATATGGGTTTTTGGTTTATAAAATTGCCATTTTGGCCAATGGTGGCGTGCCTGTTGTTGCAAAAGAAATTAACTATACGGTTGATGTAGACGCTATTTTGGACAATGTTACCGATAAAACTAAAGTGGTTTATTTGGCAAACCCTGGTAACCCAACGGGCACCTATATTAATGCAGGTGAGCTGAACAGATTACACAAAGGTTTGCGCTCTGACATTGTGTTGGTGGTGGATAGTGCTTATGCCGAATATTGCTTAGAAGATGATTATAATAATGGCATTGATTTGGTGGAAGCCAATGAAAATGTAATTATGACACGGACATTTTCTAAAATATACGGGCTTGCAGCGTTGCGGGTTGGTTGGTCTTATGCATCTGAAACTATTGTTTCGGTGCTTAACCGTATTCGAGGCCCGTTTAATGTGAATAGTGCGGCACAAGCGGCAGGCTCGGCGGCTATATTTGCTGATAAATTTGTTGATATGTCGCTTCAGCATAATGTAAAATGGGCGGGCATAATTAAGCAACGCTTAACGGGGCTTGGCATTAATATTACGCCAACGCATACTAATTTTATGCTTATTCATTTTGACGATACAAACAAAACGGCTGAAGAAGCTGACCGATATTTATGCTCTCATGGTGTTGTGCTTAGAAGGCTTGAGGCTTACAATATTCCTAATGCGTTGAGATATACCATTGGGTCTGATGAAGCGAATGAATTGGTACTTTCTCTCCTTGAGAAATTTATAAAATCTTAGAAAATTATGACAAATTTAAAATTTAAAAAAATTACGATTATAGGCCTTGGTCTATTGGGTAGCTCGCTTGCGCGGGTTATTAAAGAACGTGAAATTACTGACCATTTGGTAGGGTTTGATGTCAGTGATGCGGTGAGAGATCGCGCCACCGAAATTAAGCTTTGTGATGATGTTTATGACACGGCTGCTAAGGCGGTTGACGGGGCTGATTTGGTTATTCTGGCCGTACCTGTTGGGGTTAGCGGTGAAGTGGCTGCTAGTTTTATTGAGAATATGAAACAGGGTGCGACGTTAACGGATGTTGGCTCGGTAAAAGCCGCGGTTATTAAGCAAATATTGCCTTTAATATCGGACGCGATACATTTTATACCTGCTCACCCAATTGCTGGCACGGAATTTTCGGGTCCAGATGCGGGGTTTGCTACTTTGTTTGATAATAAGTGGACGGTGATTACCCCGCTTGAGGGTGTTGATGCCGAAAAACTTAGGCAGCTTGAAAATTTTTGGACTGAATGTGGTAGCAATGTAGAAATTATGGATGCCGAACACCATGATAAGGTGCTTGCCATTACCTCGCATATTCCGCACTTAATTGCTTATAATATTGTTGGCACTGCTGCCGATGTTGAAGAAGTTACGCAAAGTGAAGTGATTAAATATTCGGCGGGTGGTTTTAGAGATTTTACGCGCTTAGCGGCATCTAACCCGACCATGTGGCGCGATATATTTTTGAACAATAAAGAAGCCGTGCTTGAAATGCTTGGGCGATTTAATGAAGATTTAGCGGCATTGCAACGGGTGATTAGATGGGGTGATGGGGATGAGCTTTATAAGTTTTTTGACCGCACACGTGACATTCGAAAATCTTTAATTGACGCAGGGCAAGAAAGCCCTAAAGCCAATTTTGGGCGCGATAACTTATCTAAAAATTCTGAAACTGATAAACAATCTAAAGATTAAAACCATGGATTATGCTGAAATAGATGAGTTATGGGTGTTTGGTTATGGCTCGCTTATGTGGCGGCCTGGGTTTAATTTTGTTGAAAAAGCTGCAGCTAAATGCCTTGGTTATAAACGCAAATTTTGCATTAAATCGGTTGTTTATCGGGGCACTGCCGAAAACCCAGGGCTTGTTTTGGGGCTTGATAAAGGCGGCAATACGCATGGCATGGCATTTAAAATTGCCAATGACGAGCGCGCTCAGGTGCTTGAATATTTGCGTGATAGAGAATTGGTTACCTCGGTTTATTCGGAACAGATTCAAGCGATTGAAATTGAGGGGCATGGTGTTGTGCAAGGGCTTGTTTATGTGGCGATACAAGACCATAAGCAATATATAGGTGGTTTAAGCCTTGCTGAACAAGCTGAGATTATTGCTTTTTCTAATGGGCAGGCGGGTGCGGGGTTTGACTATTTATATAGCACCTGCCAATCGTTACGCGCGCTGAACATTTTTGACCCCGAGCTTGCAGAACTTGAAGACCGTGTTAAAAAACTGATTGAGGCATAACAAGATGGCTCAATATATTGCTTTGTTGCGCGGCATAAATGTTGGCGGTAAAAAAATTATAAAGATGGCCGACTTGAGGTTGTTACTAAGTGATGCTGGTTTTATGGCGGTTAAGACTTATATTCAATCGGGCAATGTGATATTTGAAACTGATATAAATAAAGCAGAAATTGGTGCTGTTATTGGTGGCCTAATTGAAAAAAGCTTTGGATTTTTACCTCGAATATTTATATTAGATTTAGCGGCCATCAGTCTAATAGCCTTTTGTTCAAAATTAATTAGGCTTTACCTTACCGCCGGTCACACCGCCGGAGACACCCCCGCCAGCAGTAATTATTTGCAAATTCTAACTAAC
>JABSRY010000146.1 GCA_013214985.1 Hyphomicrobiales bacterium | reverse complement strand
CAATTTCTTCGCATCGGCAAATAATGGTTTTATCAATTGGCACTCTAAATGCTTTCGGTGTAGCATAGATTCTATCCAATAATGCCCGTGGTGCAAACGCTGTTTTTAGCTTCTTTTGATAAAGCTTAGCTCTAGTGTTTTTTGTTTTTTCGTCAATTTGGTTGGATAATTGTAAAATTTCCAAACCCGCCAGATGGCCTTGTTGCATTGCAATATCAGCACCACCTATTTTAGCGCCGTCACCTGCAATCAATATTTTATTGATATTTGTACGTCCCCATTCATTCACTTTTGGATACCAATTTCGTTGAATTTCATGCCAACAATGTTGAATATTAGCCGATCGGGTTAAATGCGTATTAGGAATAATACCTTGGTGAACCAACAGAGTTTGGCTTTCTATTTGGTGTTGTTGGCCGTTATGTTTAAAATTAAATTGCAACTTGCCGCTATATTTTTGAATTGCAGAAAATTCAGTAGCATGAACATATCTTTTTATTCCTGCTCGTTGAATTTTGGCAAGCAAAGCAACGCCATTTATTAGTGTTTGCCATCCCTTGAGGGCAGCAGGAATATGGAACAATGCTTTAAGTGGCAGCAGCTTTGGTTGCGTTTCCACAAGCGCTAAGGGTGGTTTTCCGGCATCTAACATTTGCGCCGCGAGCAAATAAATTAAAGGTCCAGACCCCGCTAGTATCGCATTGCTTGGTATTAGCCTCGAGCTTTTCATCATAATTTGTGCGGCTCCACAGGTCATTACACCAGGCAATGTCCATCCAGGAAAGGGGCACGGCCGTTCTTGCGCACCAATGGCAATTATTATAAATTTTCCAACAGCTTCAAAAACCCTACCATTCACAGTGTAATATACATTTCCAGTTTCTTCTACTTTCCAAACCGAAGCGTTAAACTGTGTGTTTATATTGCTACTTTGCATATTCCGCACTAGCCTAGTTCCCGCAAAATAATAGCGTCCCAAATATTCCCGATTGTTATCCGATTGCATCACATTGCGATAAATCTGCCCCCCTGCCTGAGCCTGCTCATCTAAGATGAGCACTTTCAAGCTGCTATTGGCAACTATCTTTGCGGCTGACATACCTGCTGGCCCTGCACCTATAATGATCAAATCATATTTTGCGGTTGGATTCACGATGCCACCTCTAAATCTAATTTCCGCTTACCAAATCCGCTTTCGACAATCATGCCATTTTTAACTTCAATCATGCACGTTTGGCAATTTGGTATACCATTTACAATCATCAAACATTCAAAACAACTGCCCATCATACAATATGGCGCTCTTTCATCCGCAAATATTGTGGTGATACGGGTTGCAATTGCGCCAGCAGCCAAAACCGCAGTAGCTAGGTTATCGCCTGCCTTGGCGGTGCATTTTTCGCCATTATACGTAAATGAAATATCTTCCAGATTCGAGGCATAACGGCTAAAGCGCAAATCTTGTTTCATCAAGTCCTCCTAAATCTGGGGCGTTGTTCTTATCTAATATCCAAGACGCTAAACAATCGGTATGGACTGCAGCCAAGGTAACACCACTATGACAGGTAATTAAAAAAGCATTTTTATGTAAAGGTGACTTTGCATAAACGGGGTATCCATCAGGGGTTTGAACGCGTAGTGCAGCCCAACTGCGTATAATTTTAACGTCTTTAAGCGATGGAAATATAGTAACCGCATGGTGGGCTAACTTGGCGGTAATCTTCACGGTTTCACGGTCATCATATTGCACAACTTCATTTGTGCCACCTACCTGTATGCCGCCTTCATCAACTTGTCTTAATGTACTCGATGTGAAAGGTAAGGTTGGTAAGATTTTTTCGGTAATTAACAATTGGCCACGTTGCGAATGCACCTCTGTTTTAAACCCTAATTGCTTACCTAATTCTGTTGTGCCCAACCCAGCACATAACACGACTCTATTGGCAATAATCTGTGAATTATTAGGGCTTTTTATAATAAACTCATCGGCAAACGGAAGCAGGTGTGAAACTTTAAACTCAGAAATCAACCGACCCCCCAATTTTGAAAAATAAATCCGCATCGCCGTCAGTAGTTTTAACGGATTAACATCGCCACAATGTGGAGAAAAGGTTGCACCTACTAGCCCTGGCCCAATTTTCGGAAATTTCTTACGCATTGAGCTGCCATTCATTATTTCATATTCAAAATCAGCGCCAAGTATTTTCTGCTGGTCGGATAATTCATTTGCAAACCTTGAAAATTCCCCTTCGTCCGTAAAAAGTTCATATCCCCCTTGTTGGCGTAATGAAACATCGACGCCAGTTTCCTCATTTAACAATTTTGCAAATTCGGGCCATAAATTAACGGCTTTGCTCGTCCACTTTGCATATGCGCCATATTGAGCACCTTTGCCTTGCAGCCAAATAAGACCAAAATTACCATGAGATGCGCGCAAGTCGCTATCCGCGCCATCAAGTATCGTTACCTCAAGACCAGCTTGCAATAAGCCAATAGCTGTAGAAAGCCCGACAATGCCGCCGCCGATAACTACTGTGTCTAATTGGCAAAATTTCATAAAACCTCCTAAGCGATAATTTATTTTCATTCAGGCAATAAGTAAAATTCATAATATTTACAAGTTCATGCTTATATACTATAATAATCTAATGAACCTAAAAATTACATATAGACAATTAGAGATGTTTGCCGCTTTAATGCAAAGTGGTAAAGTAACCGACGCGGCACATCAAATTGGTATTACCCAACCTTCTGCAAGTCGACTCATTACAGATTTAGAATACATAATTGGGTTTGACTTATTTGTAAGGAAAAAGCGAAGATTGCACCCAACGGCAGAGGCATATACATTATATGATGAAGTAAAGCGATCATTCATTGGGTTGCAAAAAATAGCAAATGCTGCAATACAAATCAAACAATTTAAACGTGGTAATTTAATGATTGCTGGCATGCCGGCATTGGCTCTGAAGTTTTTGCCAGAAGTTATTGAGGATTTTGCAATTTCGAACCCCGAAATTACAATTCTACTACAAACACGTAGTTCTGATATCGTTAACCAACAAATTGCTTCAGGGCAGTTTGACCTAGGTTTTGCTGCGCCAGATGTTAACCACCCGGCAGTAAGAAAAGAACTATTGATTAGTGCACCACTTGTAGCGGTGTTGCCACTAGGTCATCGACTTTGTAATAAAGATTGTCTTTATCCAAAAGATTTTGAAAGTGAATTATTTGTATCACTTGGTACAAATAATAATACTCGTTTGGAAATAGATGCTATATTTATCACTGCCGGCGTTGCCCGTAAAACACAGCTTGAAACTCAATTATCTGCATCAGCATGTGAAATTGTTTCTAAAGGTAACTTTTGTACAATAACTGAACCCATAATCGCGATGGATTTTGCAGAAAAAGGTAAGGTAGTAATTAAGCCATTTTATCCAGAACAGATGTTTCATTATTATGTGTTAATACCGACGAATAGTATTTCATCTTTAGTTTCAAATAAGTTTTTAGAAATGGTATCACAGAGAATCGAAGAGAAAGTAGATTCTCTCTTTACAACTGAACCTACCGACTAATGTGGTTCTGTCGCAAACTCCTAATTCAAACGGAGTCGCTCTTTTGTTAGGCACAGTTATTCCGCGAGTGCAGCAAATTGTTGGAAAGCGGTTTTTCCAGTGGTTCCAAATTGTTGTTTGCGGATCATATGTGCAACCTCAATCCCCTCAAGTGTAGCAGAAGCTGAGTGGAACGCCTTAAAACCCATCATTTGCAACAGAGCCACAAATGATGGATAATTGGCGTATAAAATTGATCCATCTGTTTATGTCAAAATCTGTGCATTTACATACGGAGAGCCGCTTGTCAGCTGACCTTATTCATCAGTTAGGGTGGTATAAATTCAAATGCCAATGGCCGGTCAATTTTGCATGCCATCCATGGGTTATTCTGTTATTGTTTTGATATCTGCGTTTACGGGTTCGAATAGCTTTTAAACCGTTGTCACGCATCAATCGTCCTACACGTGTGTGACCAATATCAAAACCCTTTTCACGCAGTTCCTCAACCATTCGAGGTCTGCCATAAGAATAATAACTAGCTTCAAACTCAGCGCGAATGTAAGCAAGTAAAACAGTATCCTGCTGTTGGTGTTTACTCATAGGCCTTGTCCGCCATGAATAATATCCTGATCGGGATACCTTTAGCAATTTACACAACCGTCCAATATCTTGGCCTGCCTTCTGCGCTTCGATGAACCTGTAACGTATTACTTTTGGCTCGCGAAGAAGGCGGTTGCTTTTTTTAGGATCTCACGCTCCTCGCGCAGTATTTTATTTTCTTTGCGAAGTCTCAGCAATTCCAATTTAAGTTCATTAGCTGGCCCCGCAACACTATTGGATAAGCCTTGCTTCTGCCGGTAATCAGTTATCCATTTGAACAGGGTTGATTTGCCAACACCTAAATCTTCGGCAAGTTGACGCTAGGTATATCGCTATTTATAGCGAGTTGTACCGCCTCATCACGGAATTCTTTGGTAAATCTCTTTCGGGTCATTATATCCTCCAAAAATATTGTTATACTCTTTGAAGGTCGTGTCCATTTTTATCAGACAAGTCCAGTAGAGCAGAAGTTAGTTAACCTCAGCTCAATACATTACTTAAAAGATTTGAAATTCTTGATAAATAATGCCGTTATTATGAACTTTGGTTTCCAAAATTTTGGCATTTATTGGTGAATTACAACCTTCAAATAATTTTACTCCATTACCCAGTAAAATTGGAGCCCGTTTTATACGAAGCTTATCAATTGGCCTAACTGGACCGAAGCTGCATTTAATTCCACAACTCTTAACAAAACATGCTTTTTGTTAAGAGTTGTGGGCATATGTCTTAGAAAACGTTGATAAATTCGCCATAATTTTAGATCAATTAAACTGGTAAAAAGTAAAGAGTTCGTTTTACTAATAACTGCAAAATTACAATCTATAGTTGATATTTTAAAGTTATTAGGAATATATACAATTATAAGTATTTATGTTCCCGTTTTGTTTGAAGATGTCCATATATGCAGCTTCGGTCCAGTTAGGCCATATCGATGTCCAAAGCGTTTGCCATTGGCGCTATCCTTCGGGGATATGATGACTTTCTTTATAAGCCTACTTAAAGAACGTTTAACCGTATCTATGCTGCGTCCTGTGCGTTCGGCCAATAAATCATTTGAAGGCCATACAATAGGTCTAGACCCATTAAGCCAATCTTGTTTTTGAGAATGAAGAAACAGAACTTCCAATACATTAATATCCGTTCCATTTAATCCTAAAGCGGTTTTAACACGCTTTACCATATTCAGAAGCGACATAAATTCTAGCCCTTCATTGAGTCCTTCGAAACTTTCCGCGACTATACTAGCCGCCCTCAGCTCTTCTGATTGTTTTCTGATGCCTGTTTTTACGGCCATTTTATCCACCTTTCATAAGGCAAAGAAAATACGTGTCGCAAAATGCGAAAAAAGTTTGACAATGTTGGAAAGATTCAATATAAATTAAGTTACAACAAAATAATTTAGATTTGAATCCCCCGTATGTTTGCCTCGCATCCTGCGGGTTTTTCTTTGTCTGCGTTTTGAGTTTCCTTACTCATTGATTAGAATTTAACTTCCAGAATATAAAACTAAATTGATTCTGGCAATCTTATTACTATAGTTAGTAAAAAGTTAATAAGGGGTTTTAATTGGGGCAGTATTAACATGCTTATTCCCAAATTTTCTATAAGTGTGCGGCCACTGAAACCCTGAACCCCAAACGCCTTTATTTTGTGAACGGGCTTCATCCTCGTATTTTAAATACATCGGCTCTTGAACCTTATGATATGGACGATAAGCGATAGCCCAGCCTGATTTAATCATTTCAACTGCTATATCTTTTCCATCGGCAAAACATTGGGTACGCTCAATCAAATTAGATTTTTCTCTTTGTTCATTCTGTGCCCTCGTTTCACTGGTCATTTTTTCAACATAATTGATCTCAACTTGGGACATAGTATTTTCCTTTTTGGTTTCGGTAACGTTAAATTCAACCACACGGCCACTTTCATTAGTAACCTTGATCTGCGCCTCAGCAGTCTTATAAATATAATCAAACTCTGGGTTCGCTTCCTTAAATTGCACCTGTGTTTTAATGGCCGCAAACTGCTTATCCATTCGTTTGATGCCCTTAGACACGATTTTATCAAATAATTCATGTTGGTGATTACACCCCGAACACCCACGGCGTTTTCATTAACAAATATTAACCTTTAGTATTGATATTTTGCATACAAAAAATTGAAAATTGCTCAGTAAATCGCAAATTTTATTGCCTAAAACTTGATTTTAGGTAGCCAAAGAGTATTATACTCTGAGTCTTTGAAACTCCGAATATTGTGTTGACGTTTTGATTTAAATAGATTCTCTATTGATTATGAT
>JABSRY010000145.1 GCA_013214985.1 Hyphomicrobiales bacterium | reverse complement strand
CATAAATACTCATCAACTTGTAAAAGGCTCATTATTATTTGTTTAAAACCGCAAAACCGTCTTTTAAACCCGATAGCTTGATGGGGATAGCAATGCCATCATCAGGGGTTAAAAATATAGTAATGGTGGCAGTTTCACCCGCAATAAATTTAGCCATAGTAGCTTCGGTAATGTTGGTTGCAGATGTGCAGCCGTTTGGCAAACAACGAAACAGCGGTGTAGAACCCAGTTTTTCACCATCAATAGTCAACGTAATTCCCTGGGTCAGCAATATACCAAGCGGTGCTAACATTTTTATGGTAGCAACAATCTTTGTATCAGGGTTCTGTGCACCCGTATATTTTTCAAATAAAACAACAACGCCAAAACGTGGGCGGTTTCTAGCAGCAAGACTTTGATATAACGCACAGGTTTCTTTTTCAGGTGCTTCTGTGCTCAAATTCTCAACATCCCCTTGCACCGCAACATTGGTGCAATGAAAAAGCCAATCATCAAATTTTTGGTTCGGGCGCGGCGCAGCCGAACTAACGCTTATAAAAAGCAAACTAATAACAAATGAAACAGCTATAAGGCGAAATTTTTTAAAAATAATTGTCATAAGCACCAACGGTTTGCCTTTAAATTTAATGATTGCGGCCAAATATAACCAAATTATTTAATTTGGGTAGCAGTTTATTGCATATTGTATTTAAATACAAAAATAAGGCAAATTTATATTAAAAAAACAGCAAGTTTATTAGTTTTATAAACGGCACTAACAGTTTTGATTTATGTCAATAATATACAAAATTCTACCATTTAGCTAGTTTAGCACATATAGAACGGCAAAAATTGTTGGATTAATCATTTTCTACAGTTTGTAAAGGTTTTAATATGTTGAATTATGTGACTAATTGGGCTATTGACTTAAATCAAATAACGCTAAGTTTATGTAACTAATGATTCGACTAGTTTATTTCAAGAGCGGTCGTAACAGTTACACATTAAATAAAAATAGGGGAAGCTCTTTTAGGTAAGGGTTTTTACATTATATATGATAAATCATTCTACGAATTTTAAGAATTTTGCATGGCTTAAAATAACGAGCATAATTTCTGTTATATCTGGCATGTTTTCAGCGTCTTTGGCATTTGCTGGCGAAAATGATTTTGGTGTAGCCAGCGAATGGCAAATCGATACACAAGCACCTGCAACTGACATGATGTCAAATATGATCAGCTTTCACAATCTACTATTATGGGTTACAGGCCTAACAGTTCTTTTTGTTGGTGTTTTACTGCTAATAGTTATTTTTAAATATAACACAAAAAGCAACCCAATCCCCGCCAAATTCACGCATAACACCTTTATCGAAAACGTCTGGACAGTGTTGCCTATCATGATTTTGGTTATCATTGCAATTCCATCATTTGATTTACTATATAAACAGCGGGTTATTCCTACACCAGAAATGACCATTAAAATAACCGGTAATCAATGGTATTGGTCGTATGAATATGCCGATCAAGATGAAATCTCTTTTGATTCTATTATGATTCCCGAAAATGAAATTACAGGCGATCAAATCCGCTTACTAAGTGTTGATAATGAAATGGTTGTGCCTGTAGACACAACAGTGCGCATAGTCGTAACCTCCAACCCCGAGGACGTTATTCATGCGTGGACTATCCCATCATTCGGCGTAAAAATTGATGCAATTCCTGGTCGCTTAAACGAAGCTTGGTTTAAAGCCAATCGTAAAGGCGTTTACTATGGTCAATGTTCAGAGCTTTGTGGAAGAGACCATGCCTATATGCCAATCGCAGTTCGTGTCGTCAGCAAAGAAGATTTTGCTAAATGGGTAGAAGAAGCCAAAGTTAAATACGCTTCATCACCAATCACAAATGTAATTAAAGTTGCTGCTCTTTAAGAGGCACAGCAAATATAAAATAAGGGTTATTATTTATGGCAACTGATACAGCACATGGTGATCACGGACATCACACCCCTACGGGCTGGCGTCGTTGGTTACTTTCTACCAATCATAAAGATATTGGTACATTATATTTAGTATTTGCTATTTTTGCAGGTCTAATTGGTGGCGCAATTTCAATGGCAATGCGTATTGAACTTGCCGAACCTGGGTTGCAATTTTTTCCTTGGATAGCCGAATATATTGCAGGCGCATCTGACCCTGTTAATGCGGGCAAACATATGTTTAATGTGTTTACAACAGCGCATGGCCTTATCATGGTTTTCTTCATGGTTATGCCCGCTCTAATTGGTGGTTTTGGCAACTGGTTTGTCCCGCTAATGATTGGCGCACCCGATATGGCTTTCCCCCGTATGAATAACATTTCATTCTGGCTTGTGCCTCCAGCTTTCTTATTGCTAATCATCTCACTATTTGTCGATGGCCCAACAGGCTTCACAGGCACTGGTGGCGGTTGGACAGTTTATCCACCTCTATCCACATCAGGTCAACCTGGCCCCGCGATGGATTTTGCAATTCTATCATTGCATTTAGCAGGCGCAGCTTCAATCTTGGGCGCTATTAACATCATTACAACAATCTTTAATATGCGTGCACCTGGCATGACTATTCATAAGATGCCTCTTTTTGTATGGTCCATGTTAATCACTGCATTCTTATTGCTACTTTCAATGCCTGTACTTGCTGGTGCAATTACTATGCTGCTTACCGATCGTAATTTTGGTACGGCATTCTTCGACCCATCTGGCGGCGGCGATCCTATCTTGTTCCAACATCTATTTTGGTTCTTTGGTCACCCCGAAGTATATATTATGATTTTGCCAGCTTTTGGCATTATTTCTCAAGTAGTCGCAACCTTCTCTAAAAAACCAGTATTTGGTTATATGGCCATGGCATACGCTATGTCGGCAATTGGCTTTGTTGGTTTCGTTGTTTGGGCGCATCATATGTATACAGTTGGTATGGATGTCGACACACAAGCCTATTTCGTATTTGCTACCATGGTTATCGCGGTGCCAACAGGGGTTAAAATCTTCTCGTGGATCGCAACAATGTGGGGCGGCTCGGTTGAGTTTAAAACGCCAATGCTATGGGCTGTTGGCTTTATCTTCGTGTTTACTGTTGGTGGTGTCACAGGCGTTGTGCTTGCTAACGCAGCGGCTGACCGTATCATGCATGATACCTATTATGTTGTAGCGCATTTCCATTATGTTCTGTCATTGGGTGCTGTATTTGGTATTTTCTGTGGTTGGTATTATTGGTTCCCAAAAATGTCTGGTTACATGATGAGCGAAACTTTAGGTAAAATTCACTTCGTAGTCACAATGATCGGTGTAAACTTACTATTCTTCCCTCAACATTTCTTAGGCCTTGCTGGTATGCCGCGCCGTTATGTCGATTATCCTGATGTTTATGCAGGCTGGAATATGGTTTCATCCATCGGTGGTTACATTTCTTATGGTGCAGCGTTAATCTTTATTTATGCAGTCATTCATGCCTTCATTAAAAAGGTACCTGCAGGCGATAACCCTTGGGGTGAATATGCCGATACGTTGGAATGGACTATAAGTTCACCTCCGCCGTTCCATCAGTTCAGCACATTGCCAAAAATCAAATAATTGCAAATCGTAGATTAGAGATAGTAAATGAGTGATATGAATATCGACATAAATGCCAATAAACTAAACCAAACCAGTAATGGTTTGGTGGGTGAAGATATGGCAGATGTTCAAGACTTTTTTGAACTGTTAAAACCAAGCGTTATGCGCTTGGTGGTATTCACTGCCTTTGTTGGTTTAGTGGTTGCCCCAGGGCAAATTCATCCATTCACTGCATTTATCTCAATCTTATGCATAGCAATTGGCGCAGGCGCTTCTGGCTGTCTAAACATGTGGTACGAGCATAAATTAGATGCGCTAATGACGCGCACTAAAAATCGCCCAATACCATCAGGCCGCATCACACCAGATCAAGCACTTACATTTGGGCTTATTCTTAGTGTTGGTAGTGTTACCATGCTTGGTATGTTAGTCAATTGGTTTGCGTCGGCATTTTTACTGTTCACTATTCTATATTATGTGGTAGTTTATACCATGTGGCTAAAACCCCGCACACCGCTTAATATTGTCATTGGTGGCGCGTCGGGCGCTTTCCCACCAATGATTGGTTATGCCTGCGTAACTGGCAGCATCACAATCGAAAGTTTAGTGCTTTTCCTAATCATTATCATGTAGACACCACCACATTTTTGGGCGCTTAATCTCTATATCAAACGTGACTATGAAAAAGCCAATATTCCAATGATGCCAAGTGTTAAAGGCGAGCCGCACACACGCAAGCAAATCGTAATTTATAGCTACATAATGGCGGTTTGCGGTATTTTACCAACTTTGCTTGGTTTCGCGGGGCTTATTTATGGCATTACAGCTTTAGCCTTGGGTCTTGGGTTTATATATTTTGCGCATCAAGTTCAAAAAAATACCGAAGGTGAATTAGCCACTAAATCGGCTAAAAATCTCTTCTCATTTTCTTTGCTATATTTAATGCTTCTATTCACTTTATTATTGGCCGAACACAGCTTTAATATTTTGTTCAAGCTAAATTTAAATATGTTAATAGGGTAATATACATGGCAGTAGAACATAAAAATTACGAGTTAGATGCAGTCATCTTAACCGAAAAACAAAAGAAAATTCAACGCCGCCGTAACATTGCAATTGGTTTAATTTTGGCAGGAATGGCTGCAATATTTTTTGTAGCAACATTCGTACAATTAGGTGCCAACGTTCAATAGCGTGTGTTTTAAAGGGTAATGAGTTTTTAAATGAGTGAAAAGAAGGGACGTCAGAATAAGCAGGATAAAAATGCTTCTAAAATAGCTGTTATGTTGGGTTTGTTTGTAGCTTTAATGGTCGGCATGGCCTATGCAGCAGTCCCACTTTACGAGGCATTCTGCCAAGTAACAGGTTTTGGAGGTACCACACAGGTCGCAACAAAAGGCAGCGATGTTGTACTGGAACGCAAAATTAAGGTACAATTTGACGCCAATATTTCAAGCGGTTTGCCATGGGAATTTAACCCCGTGCAGCGCGAAGTAGAAGTAAAAATAGGCGAAACCAGATTAATATTTTATAGCGCAAAAAACCTGAGCAATAAAAATGTTAAGGGTACCGCAATATTTAATGTGTCGCCAGATGTTGCAGGCCAGTATTTTAATAAGATTGAGTGTTTTTGTTTTACCGAACAAACGCTAAACCCCAATCAAGAAACAAATATGCCGGTGGAATTTTTTATAGATCCTGATTATGCAGATGATCCAGATTTAGAACATGTAGATGTAATTACATTGTCTTACACTTTCTATCCTTATAAAGATTAGAAATAAGACAAAAAACGAATAAGCTCAGTATATGGGCAAAACTAGGAGATGGGCACTATGTCTGACGAAAAAAATCATGATTACCATTTGGTGGATCCAAGTCCTTGGCCAATTCTAACCGCATGGTCAACGTTCATATTAGCATCAGGCTTTATTTTCTTTATGCACCAAGATAGTTTTGATGGTGTTGTTCTATTGGGTTCTGGTTTACTGCCATTACTTGGTCTAGCACTGGTTTGCATCATGGCATTCTTTTGGTGGCGCGATATTGTAAACGAAGCCGAAAATGAAGGCCATCATACACCGGTGGTACAAATTCATATGCGTTATGGCATGTTTATGTTCATTTTGTCAGAACTCATGTTTTTCGTGGCTTGGTTTTGGGCATATTTTGATGCGGCATTATTCGCGGATGAAGCCATCCAAGTAGCACGTTTAGAATATACATCAGGTGTTTGGCCGCCACTCTCTGTCCTAACATTCGATGCGTGGGATCTACCATTTATCAATACATTGGTGCTTTTACTATCTGGCTTTGCCGTAACTTGGGCACATCATGCTCTAATTCACGATGATCGCAAAACAGTAATTATGGGTTTAGCGGGTGCCGTAGTCTTGGGTGTGTTATTTACAGTACTTCAAGCTATCGAGTATGGTCATGCAGCCTTTGCGTTTGATTCAGGTCTCTACGCCTCTACCTTCTATATGGCAACAGGTTTTCATGGTTTCCATGTTATCTTGGGTACAATCACTCTGTTTGTAATGCTTATCCGTGCCATAAAAGGCCATTTCACACCCGATCATCATTTTGGTTTCGAAGCCGCTGCATGGTATTGGCATTTTGTCGACGTGGTATGGATTTTCTTATTCATCTTTGTATATGTTCTGGGCGCAGGCGATCCGGCAACAATGCCACAACCCGTACACTAAAATTTAATTTAGTGGTGAATATTCTAATAAGAAGGCGGCTTAGGGTCGCCTTTTTTGTTTTTATATGATAGTGGAAGGTATGACTTTTAAACCGTA
This sequence comes from Hyphomicrobiales bacterium, assembly GCA_013214985.1. Lineage (GTDB taxonomy): Bacteria > Pseudomonadota > Alphaproteobacteria > Rhizobiales > OSC116 > OCS116. The sequence continues at coordinate 155 of JABSRY010000145.1, read as the reverse complement.
TCCGTGGCTAACATTCTTCTCTTTTTTAGCATTTGCTGCATTGCTCACAATGGGCAGCTGGCAAGTACAAAGGTATGAGTGGAAAAAGGCACTCATCGAGCAGATAGAAACCCATGCCAAAACCGCACCGCAATGGCTAGAATCGCTTGGCATAA
>JABSRY010000144.1 GCA_013214985.1 Hyphomicrobiales bacterium | reverse complement strand
AACCTATAACAACCATAAGCCCGTACAATTTATGTTTGAAGATGCTTTGCGTGCCGATGCCAAAAAAACCATCGACAAATTTAAAAAATCGGGCATCGAAGTGGCAATTCTGTCAGGTGACCGCCATCAAACCGTCAAAGATGTTGCCGACCAACTACAGATAAAAAATTGGCAAGCCAATTGCAGCCCTCAAGATAAGCTAAAGGCCGTTAAACAACATCAAGCAGCAGGTAAAACAGTCTTTGTAATTGGCGATGGCAGCAACGATGCCCCAGCCCTTGCCGCTGCAGATATATCTATGTCACCAGGCAGCGCGAGCGATGTTAGCCAATTATCTGCTGACCTTATTTTTCAAAGCCAAAGCCTATTTGCCGCCTACCGGGTGTGGCAGGTTAGCAAGCTATCACGTAAGCTAATTAAACAAAATATCGGTTTGGCAATTGGTTATAATGCCATTGCGGTGCCCATTGCTATTTTTGGCTTTGCAACGCCGTTTATTGCGGCCATCGCCATGTCCACATCATCGATGATCGTGACATTAAATGCCTTACGTTTGCGCTTAAAGGAAAAATCCTTATGAGCGGGCTATTATTTCTAATACCAGTGGCATTATTTTTAGGCATGATTGGCCTTATTGGCTTTTTATGGACATTGCGCAGCGGCCAATATGATGATATTGATGGGGCATCACAACGCATTTTAGATGACCGTTTTGACGATAAACCAGAATCCTAAATTAAAGCAAAGCCAATTATATGTTAGAAATACTATTCGAATTAACCTGGATGGACTATGTCGGCGTTGTCGGTACTATAATTATAGTAGCTGCCTATTATGCATCGCAAATGCGCTATATGAGTTCCGAAGATTTGCTGTTCCCACTGCTTAACTTAGTCGGTTCAATATTAATCGCATTCTCGCTTTATTTTGACTTCAACTTCCCATCGGTGCTGATGGAGTTCTTTTGGATTCTAATCAGTCTAATCGGCATTATTCGGTGGTTTACAGCGAAATATAGTAAAACCTAAGCGGCGTAATTACGCCGTTGTATCGTCATCTCTATATTTACGTAATGTGTTTAACATATCATTTTCATCAATCATATCTTGGTTCAAATTATCATTTGAAATCGAGTTAATTTTTGAGACCGCATATTTGGGTTTCCTGGCCTGCCTAGTTGCAGGTTCAGCATCCTCATGCGCTTCATCAGCGTCAGTGTGCGCAATTTCGGCTGAAAAATAGACCATACGTTCAATATGCGACACAATATAAATAGCCGCCAAAACACCAATATAAGTACTATGTTCGAGCAGTTCAGCACGATCACCCGCAACCACATCAAACCCGCAAAAACCGATAAATGTCAAAATAGATATTTTAAGCCCTAAGATAAATAAATCATTGTTCTTGTTTTTACTTTGCTTCTTGTTGAACAGTTGAGAGATAATGAATGCAGCAAAAATGGTCGAAATTAATATCTCTAGTGTTCCAGAAAAATATAAAATTGGCTTCACTAATTCGGTCGGCACCTGCATGTTGGTCATATAAACCGAAAACTGCCAATCTCTGTCTTTACCATACCAAGTCAACAGGCCTAGGTCGCTATGAAATAAAAACTTGTCTAGGCCGTTAAACAACCAAAAGACAAACCAATAAAGGGCAAAATAAACACTCAAATTACTATTTTTAAATTTACTCATATTACTTACTCACAATTAATAATTTTTTTGTTTGAATGTTTTTTAAAACATCCATCGCTTGGGGTATTTCTTGTTCCATAACTTTTATGGCATATTTGCTAAATTCCATTAATTTGTAACAATCATAAATAATGGTTTTAATATGCCGTTCATTGCGCTTTTTATTTAAACCACCTATTTGGTCGGGCCTAAAAAACAACTCCAAATCATATCGGGTTTTTTTCATCAATCGGTTTAATTTGGCCCGCATATTTTTATCTAAATTTTTACATTTTCTCTCATAAACCCAAGCCTGCCTTGCTTGCAAATAACTCGCGAATATAAAAGCTTGATTGGGTTTTGGGTTTTTCGGGTGGTTTTCAACCATTTCATCAAGCAACGGGCTATTCGTCGCAAAATTTTGAATAAAAATATCAACTTTGGTTATGTTTTTAGCCACAGCATCACCGCAATAACGACCCTTGTCCGTATATTTGGCAGCCTTTATTTCTTGTTGGCCTTTAATCAGCTTATAGGCACCTTTATGCTGAAATCCTATTAACCTTTCGGCCTGAATTAAATGTGTGTGAAATTGTATATAATCGGCACCAGATGCGATTGGGCAAAACTTCTCAAGCGCAAGCCCAAAGGCAATTATTCTGACATTTTCCATAATCGCAAGCTGATTTGAAGATGCTGCAATAGCTGGGGTCAATGTAGATGATATAGTAACGCTTACGCAAAGGGTTGCAAAAACTATTTTTAAAATATTACATTTGAACAATTAATTCTCATTAAGGACTCTAGAAGTTGAATTTATAACTGCCCCAAATTATCACAATTTCATTACAAATGCGCCAACTTTACAGATTATTGGTTAATTTCATTGCTTATAAAATAAGTTTCTAGTTGCAGTTTGGCTGATAAATAGAATAATATTCATGCGTAGATCTAACCAGCGATTTTGTTAACTTTAGGTCTATAACGGGCGAGCAAAGGGCAAATTATTATGGAACTAAAATGGCTTGAAGATTTTCTAAGTCTGGTCGAAACAGGCAATTTCTCAAAGTCAGCCGATATTAGACACGTCACACAGCCCGCTTTTTCAAGGCGTATAAAATCCTTAGAATTTTGGATAGGCACCGAATTAGTCGATAGAAACAGCTTTCCAATTACCATGACACCCGCAGGCCGAGCTTTTCGTGGCACAGCAGAAGAGATTTTACGCCTATTATACAGCACCAGAGAAGAGATTAGAGATGGGCAACGTGCCCACAAATCCAGCTTAAATATCGCATCTTTACATAGTTTGGCAATTTGCTTTTTCCCTAAATGGCTAACCGAAATAAAGCCAAATTTGGGCGATATAAGCATTAAAATTAAAGCACGTGATTTGTCAGAATGTATACAAGCATTAACCGAAGGCAGTAGCGATTTTTTCTTGGCATTTGGCCATCCAAAAGTGCCAATTTTGCTCGATAGTAGCGATTATCCATATTTGGTAATTTCGAAAGATCAGTTGGTGCCCGTTTCAAAATTAAACGACAAAGGCAAACCCATCCATAAATGGCCCGGTACTGCAAAAAAACCTGCGACTGTTTTGGCCTATACGCCAGGCAGCATGTTGGCAAAAATTGTCGAGCAAGTTTGGAAGGTGAATACAATGCCCGAATATAATATAGTGTATGAAAACTCAATGGCCGAAGCTCTAAAAGGCATGGTCGAAGAAGGACACGGCATTGCATGGCTGCCGCTATCTAACATTCAAAGCGAATTAGAAAGCGGCAAACTCGGTTTGGCGATGAACATTAACCTGCCTAAACACAAATCATGGGCGACAGATATTGAGGTGCGGTTATACCGCCTTAAAAACCACAACCGCCATTCGGTCGAAAATCTATGGAAAATAGCCCAAAAATAAGCCTAGCTATAAAATAAGTGGATTTACATCTAACATTAGGTACGGTCAAACCGCGCCCATTATTCAAAAAGAATAATGGTGCGGTTAAGGGCCAACCGAAGTAGGATATGTAAACTTTTAACACGTTTAAACCGAAGTCTAATTTTACTTATAACAAAATTTGGGCGATTGTCATAATATCAGATATAAATTGGGCGTGTGCTTTAAAAGCACTCTGACAAAATGTGTTGTCCAAAAGTTCACAATACATTTATAAACAAATTAGAAACCAATACAATACCTTTAATAATTTTTTTTCATTTTTTTTGATAAAAAACAAAAAGTAATTCTAATAACATGTTGTTTTATAGCATAAAAACTGATATATCCACATGCAGACATTAGCACGATATTGGTATCTTATTGGTATTGCATTTTTGAAAATATTAGGTTAATGTATTTTTATCACACAAATTAAATCTGGTTTAATGGATTATGAATAAAAATGAATCACAATTTCTAGCTGATGATCTCTATCTCGCTGTGGATGGTGGTGGTACATCGTGCAAAACACGCCTTTATAACAATGATGGCACTATGTTAGGCGAGGGCAAGGCGGGCGCATCAAACGCGCGGCTAGGTGCAAAACGTGTTTTAAACGAAATTTTATTATCAGCAAAATTATCATTCTTAGCCGCAGGTATAGACTTCTCAAACATTAGCAAAACCCATGCATGTTTTGGCTTGGCAGGCTTAGAGCTAAAGCGCGATCAAGAATTATTCGATGCCTTGGATACAGATTTTAAATCAGTTATTTTAGAAACCGATGGCGTTACAGCCTGTATGGGCGCATTAGGTGGTGCCGAGGGGGCGGTCATTGTTACGGGTACGGGCACATCTGCCATCGCCTTACATCATAAAAATATTCATAATATTGGGGGCTGGGGTTTTGAAGTATCGGATGGCGGTGGTGGTGCAATATTAGGCCGTCACGCAGTAAGGCACACCTTAAGAAGCGCCGAAGCGCTCGAAAACAAAACCGACCTAACCAAATATATTATGCAATATTTCGATAATAAAATCACCAATATGATATTGTGGGCAGAACAGGCCGAGCCAAAAGATTATGGGTTTTTTGCTGCTAAAGTTTTTGATTTAGCAGATCAAGGCGATAAAGCCGCAATATTTTTGTTAGGCCGCCATATGCAAGCGTTAGTTCAGCTTATAGATGGCATTATGTCCTGCGGTGTTGAGCGGTTTACATTAATCGGCGGCTTGGCCGATCGTTCTTTGGCTTTGTTGCCCGAGCGGCTAAAAACCCAATATGTCAAATGCCAAAATGATGCATTATACGGTGGCTTTTTGCGCATAAGACGCGAGTTGAGCGGCAGCCGTGTAACCGTTCCACAAAAATTTAATAACATTACTACAACAAACATTACTAAGGAAAGCTCAAAATGACCCAATCTGAAGGCACCGTTTTTTCTGAATTTTCACTTAATGGCGATAGCCCAACCCCGCTTTACCGCCAATTACAACAATTAATACGCGAGGCGGTAGAAATTGGTAGCATCGCGGTTAACGACGCAATTCCCGCCGAAAGAGACATTGCAACTGGCTTGGGTATTTCGCGGGTAACCGTACGCAAAGCGGTTCGAGAATTGGTTGATGAAGGCATTCTAATTCAACGACAAGGCGCAGGAACATTCGTTAAAGGCAGGATGGAGCAACCAATGTCCAAATTAACAGGTTTTACCGAAGAAATGGCAAAACGTGGCATGACGCCAGGGGTTAAATGGCTCGACAGATCAACAGGTGTCGCCAGCCCAGAAGAAGCAATGGCACTTAATCTCTCACCCGATACCGAAGTTTCGCGGCTAGCGCGCATTCGTTATGGGGCAGACAAACCTGTGGCAGTCGAATATACCACAGTACCAAAAATATTTTTGCCTTCACCAGAACTTGTTAGCCTGTCCCTATATGATGTATTAACCACAACAAATCATCGCCCATTTAGGGCATTGCAACGCCTACGCGCCGAGCTATTCACCCACGAAATGGCCGATTTGCTAGACATTAACCACCATAGCGTTGCGCTATATATCGAGCGTCGTTCTTTCTTGCGTGATGGCCGCGCGGTAGAGTTTACCCGCTCATATTATCGCGGCGATAGTTATGATTTTGTTGCCGAATTACAACTAGATCTTCAGCCAAATCGTTATTCTTATAAGTCGGAACAATAAAATGAATTTACAAAATCCAAAAACGATCAATTATGAATCGTCTCTTATGTTAAAAGAGACATTAGAAGCCCCAAAAGTGGTCGAAAGACAACTCGCCGCCAATGCCGCTGCTTTGTCCAAATTAGTAGCACGTTTTAAAGATAAGCCACCCTCATCGGTGGTAACTTGCGCCCGTGGTTCATCCGATCATGCGTCAGTTTATGGCAAATATTTAATGCAAATATTCATTGGCATACCCGTTATGAGTTTTGCCCCTTCAATTGGCTCAATTTATGGCAAGGCTTTAAAATATGACAATGCATTATTCATTTGCATTTCTCAATCAGGCAAAAGCCCTGATTTGCTAATCAATGCCGAAATCGCTAAAAAAAGCGGTGCTTATATTGTGGCATTTGTAAATGATGAAACATCACCATTGGCGAGTTTAGCAGATTTGGTAATCCCATTACATGCGGGGCCCGAGCTTAGTGTCGCTGCTACAAAAAGCTATATTGCCACTCTAACCGCATTAGCCCAATTAGTGGCAATTTGGTCAGAAGATCAACAATTGCAAGATGGCCTAAAAGCATTGCCAGAGCAGCTACAACTTTCAGCAGAACTAAATTGGGATAGCGCAGCACACTTGCTTAAAACCGCCGATAATATGTATTTTATAGCACGCGGAGTAGGCTTTGGCATTGCAATAGAAACCGCATAAAAGTTAAAAGAAACC
>JABSRY010000143.1 GCA_013214985.1 Hyphomicrobiales bacterium | reverse complement strand
CTGGCAAACTGGCCGATTGTTCAACCTCAACCTCTGAAGGTACCGAACTATTTATAGTGGAAGGGGATTCGGCGGGCGGCAGTGCTAAACAAGCACGTAACAGAAAAACCCAAGCCATCTTACCCTTGCGAGGTAAAATTTTAAATGTTGCCAATGCAACCGCCGCCAAATTAGCGCAAAACCAACAGATTAACGATTTGGTATTAGCCCTTGGCGTTGGCACAGGTTCCAAATATATTGATGGTGATTTACGTTATGAAAAAATCATTATCATGACCGATGCCGATGTCGATGGTGCGCATATTGCTTCATTATTAATCACTTTCTTTTATCGCGAATTGCCCGAGCTTATAAAAAATAAACATTTATATTTAGCCGTTCCGCCGCTTTACCGCATTACTCAGGGTGCCAAAACTCTATATGCCCGTGATGATGCCCATAAAGATGAATTGATGAAAACCGAGTTTAATGGGCGCGGTAAAATTGATATAGGGCGCTTTAAGGGCCTCGGTGAAATGATGCCTGCACAGCTAAAAGAAACCACAATGTTGCCTGCAAAGCGGACATTATTATTAGTCGAAATAGACCATGATGAAATAGAGCTAACCAAAAATGTGGTCGAGCAGCTTATGGGGCCCAAACCAGAAGCGCGGTTTCAATTCATTCAACAAAATGCAGAATTTGCTGACGACGCAGAGATTGATATATAAGTTAAACTCTAATGTTACGGCTATTAAATTAGTATAACTTAACTTTATGGCGCTCGGTTTAACTAAGATATAAAAGCCCTGTTGACAAGGGACTGCTATCTTCTTTATATATGCCTGCGGATTGTCTATATTTAAGTATGATTTAGGATCAAATATATATGTTGTTTTATGACCTGGGACTGAGCAATAAAGTAACAGAAACCATAGCCGAAATCGGTTACACAGAACCTACCCCAATTCAAATATCTGCTATTCCAGATATTTTAAAAGGCAGAGATGTCTTGGGTATAGCGCAAACTGGTACTGGTAAAACAGCGTCCTTTACTTTGCCACTACTTACAAAATTAGAAACAGGCCGTGCCCGTGCGCGTATGCCTCGCTCGCTTATCTTATGCCCTACCCGTGAGTTAGCGGCACAAGTATTTGAAAATTTTAAAAAATATGGCAAAAGACAAAAATTGTCGGTTGCATTGTTAATTGGTGGTGTCGCCTTTAAAGATCAAGAACGTATTTTAGACCGCGGGGCGGATGTATTAATTGCAACCCCAGGTCGACTAATGGATCATTTTGAACGCGGTAAACTAATGCTAACCCGTGTTGAATATTTTGTAATTGATGAAGCCGATCGCATGTTAGATATGGGCTTTATCCCTGATATTGAAAAAATATCTAAACTTATCCCATTTACGCGCCAAACTTTATTATTTTCAGCAACCATGCCAAAAGAAATCGAAATACTTGCCGATAAATTTTTGCAAAACCCAGTTCGGGTTGAAGTTGTGGGTGAAAGCGCAACTGCCAGCACAATCGATCAAAAAATTATTTATGCGCCCTCTGGGCACAAAGAAAAACGTATGTGTTTAAGAGATATTTTAAACGCATTGCCTATTAAAAACGGAATCATTTTTGCCAACCGTAAAAAAGATGTAGAAATACTTTTAAAATCCTTGACTGTGCATAAATTTAGCATCGGTGCATTACATGGCGACATGGCACAATCTGCCAGAATGGAAACTTTAAGTAATTTCAAACAAAATAAAATACAATTATTAGTCGCGTCGGACGTCGCAGCACGTGGGCTTGATATTCCAGATGTTAGCCATGTTATAAATTACGATTTACCAATTGTAGCAGAAGATTATGTACATCGGGTTGGTAGAACAGGCCGTGCTGGGCGTTCTGGCAATGCTATTTCTATGGTTACTTTTGACGATATTAAGCAGCTAAAAACCATTGAAAACGTTATTAAAAACGAAATAGAATGGGCTGGTGAAAAACCAAGTGATGATGATTTTGAAGTTTCTTCAAAATTAAAAAGACGCAGTGCAAAAAACAAGCACCGTGGCCCATCTAAATATAAAGCTTCAACTAATCGGCGCGAAAAACCAGCTGAAAAAGCAGCGCCATTGACAAAAACTAACACAGTTTCTAAACCTGTTGCAGCCACTAGAAAACACACTGCCGACATTATAGCATTTGGTAAAAATGATCACATTCCAGATTTTTTATTAAGATCTTGTGCATTGTCAAAAACTAGTTAAAAAATAGAGCATCGTCATCAATAATTAATTTACTTTTATTCGATATGATTGTACTATTCTGTGTATATGGTTGAAATATATAATTTTTTGACTTGAGGGAAATATAGGGTCTGCTTTTATGAATAATAATGAACGTTCTTATGAACTTGCAAAAAAGACTTTAAAGCTTCTCATGAAGCATGAAATTGAATGTCATCCTATTAATTTTGAAGTTATTTACAATTATAACCAAGGCTATAGCAAATCTCTTATATTAGCAGTTAATGAAGTTATACGTTCTGAACGTGATGACAAAGACAGCGCTTTAGCCGAAATTCATAACAAACTAATCGCTGGTACCGCTTCTGCCGACAAGGTCGAAGAAATTACCTCTCAAATGGCCGATGAAGTAGACCAGGTTACAGCAATGATTTCTGCTGCTCTTGGCAATACAACAAGCTATGGCGAAACACTCGGCGAGGTTAATAATGAGCTCGATAATACAATAGATTCTACGGGTGTAAAATCAATCGTTGAAACCTTAATGTTGGCAACCGCCGATATGGAGCAAAACTCGACTATTCTTGAAAGCAAACTCGCTGCTTCTAACCGTCAAATTTTTGAACTAAGCGAGAATTTATCCGAAGTACGTAGCGAAGCACGTACCGACCAGTTAACAGGTATTGCCAACAGAAAACATTTTGATGAAACCATTACAGCCGAAATTATGATGGCAAATGCCGAAGATAATGATCTTTGCGTGCTTATCGGTGACATTGATCATTTCAAACGTTTTAACGATACATATGGTCATCAAACCGGCGACCAAGTGCTGCGTTTAGTAGCATCCACATTAGGTGAAAATGTAAAAGGTAGAGATTTAGTTGCACGCTATGGTGGTGAAGAATTTGCAATTGTTTTAACTAAAGCAGATATCAAAGCATCTGAAAAAATTGGTAACCAAATTCGAATTGCTGTTGAAGGCAAAGAATTGGTTAAGCGCTCTACTGGCGAAAATTTGGGTTCGATTACCATGTGTTTTGGTGCTGCTCTATATCGCAACAACGAAACGGTTGAAGATTTTATTAACCGTGCCGATGAAGCATTATATTTGGCAAAAGATTCTGGCCGAAATCAAGTTAAAACTGAGTTAGATCTATAACCTAAATTATTTTTTCTTAACTTTAGGCTTTTTTGCACGCAATGCAGCGTCAAAGGCTTTCCGCGCCCATTCGGCAAATTCTTCTTTATCTTCTATAATATTTTCGGGGATTGTCCAAAAAGATACATAGATGGTTTTACCACCTTTATCATAGGTAAATTGTTGGCTGTCTAATTCATGAAAATTTGCCAATGTTTGATCATCAACCTTAAGATAAAGCTGATCTTCAAATATTAAACCAAAATTTAAATTATCTTTTAGAACAGCCCGCCCACCAAACAAGCGTTTGGTTTGCACATCTGCAAATTCACTTAATTGATCGACAATCCACTGTGCAAATTCATCACTCGTTGCCATTATGTATTGCCTTTAATCAATTTTATTCGTCACTTTTAACCAATGTCAAATCGGCAACAGGGGTAATTTCGACCGATTCACCACAGCCACATGCACTGGTTTGATTGGGGTTAGTGAATATAAATTTTGAAGATAATTTTTCGGTTACAAAATCCATTTCCGTACCTAATAAAAACAACAAAGCTTTTGAGTCAATTAAAACGGTCACACCCTTACTTTTAATCACTTCATCAAGTGGCATAATTTCAGATGCATATTCCATAACATATTCAAAACCGGCACAACCACCTTTTTTAATACCAACACGTAGGCCAATAACATCTTCTTCAATGTCTGCCATAATTTCTTTAACGCGCACTGCGGCGGCATCTGTTAAGCTAAGGCTTGTAAATTTTTTCTGTTGCATACCCATCATAATTCCGATCTTAATCTTAAAACATATTTAGCGCAACTTTTGCTTCGTCGCTCATGCGTTCTGGCCCCCAAGGTGGGTCAAATACAAGCTCAACCGAAGCATCCGAAATACCGGGTACAGTTCGCGCAGCATCTTCAATCCAACCTGGCATCTCACCAGCAACAGGGCAGCCTGGTGCGGTTAGTGTCATGACAATATCAACTTTACGCTCATCACTTATATCTACTTTATAGATAAGCCCTAATTCGTAAATATCAACGGGTATTTCTGGGTCATAAACCGTTTTAAAAGCGGCAATTAAATCATCGGTAAACCGCTCAAGCTCTTCGGCGCTTAAAGCCGATGCTTCAATTTCGGGCTTATTAAGCCCATCACCATCATAAAATTCACCCGCAATCGCTGCTTTTAAAGCAGGGCTCTGGGTATTTTCAATGGGTTTATCCTCATCCAAAAACTCAAATTCATTTTTTTCTTGTTGTTCCGCTATATCTGCACTTTGGTTATGCATTAAGCCTGCTAACTGTTCTTCTGTAAACTTTGGTGCCATTTCACTGCCCCTTATCTAATCTATATAAAGAATGATTGCGCTTTTTTAACGGCTGCAATTAATCTATCAATGTCATTTTCGTTATTATACATCGCAAAAGATGCACGGCAAGTCGCTGTTTTGCCAAAAAAGTCTAACACGGGTTGTGCGCAATGCGTCCCCGCCCTAATCGCAACACCTTCTCTATCAATAATCGTACTAATATCATGCGGGTGAATGTCACCAATGCTAAATGATATTAATGCACCTTTATTATCCGCTTCGCCTATAATTTTTATGCTGTTAATTTTTTGGAGCTCATCGGTGGCTATTTTTAGCAAATTATTTTCATGCGCAGCAATGTTATCACGGCCAATTTCCATCATATATTCTAGTGCAACGCCCAAACCAATTGCTTCTACAATTGGCGGCGTGCCTGCTTCAAAACGGTGTGGCGCTTGCATATAGGTTACTTTATCTTTGGTAACAATGTCTATCATTTCACCACCGCCTAAAAATGGCGGCAATTCGTTAAGCAAATTTTCTTTGCCATAAAGCACACCAACACCAGATGGTCCATAGGTTTTATGGCCAGTGAAAACAAAAAAATCTGCGTCTAAATCGACCACATCGATATGCATATGCACAGCAGATTGCGAACCATCCACCAATACTTTAACACCTTGATTATGCGCAATTTCAATCATTTTTTTAATGGGCGTTATAGTGCCAATCGCATTAGACATATGTGAAATAGCCACAAATTTTGTATTTTTGGTGAATAGTTTTTCATATTCATCTAATAAAAAATTGCCCTTATTGTCAATTTTGGCCCATTTAAGCACTGCACCGTTGCGTTCTCGTAAAAAATGCCACGGCACAATGTTAGAATGATGCTCCATAACCGATAGAATTATTTCGTCACCCTTACCAATTTTTGCGGGTTCCGATAAGCTCGATTGCCCCAAAGATGCCGCCACCAAATTAATCGCTTCAGTGGCATTTTTAGTGAAAATAATTTCATTATTCGATTTTGCATTTAAGAATTTTTGAACGCTATTGCGCGCATTCTCAAATTTTTGCGTCGATATGTTAGACAGGTAATGCAAACCACGGTGTACATTTGCATATTCGTCGCCAAAGCCTGTTTGTATGGCATCCAATACCACTTTGGGTTTTTGGGCAGATGCGCCATTATCTAAATAAGTTAAAGGCTTACCATAAACCTCACGGCTTAAAATAGGAAAATCCGCTCTAATTTTTTCTACATCAAATATTTCTGTCATAACATTCTCACAACAATTTACGATCGGCGCAGCCTCTGTTGGCCTTACGCCAAATGTTGGTTTAACCATTTTGTAATTAGCGTATCCGCGGCTTGATGAATTGCTTCTGGCAAATTGTCAGTAATTTCTGCCACAAAAGCATGAATTAGCAACCGTTGAGCAGTTTTAATCGGAATACCACGTGCACGCAGATAAAATAACATGTCTTCATCTAACGCACCAACCGTTGCACCATGCGCACATTCCACATCATCGGCATAAATTTCAAGCTCAGGCTTACAATCAATTTCAGCATCATCGCTCAACAAAATTGTTTGCGCCATTTGTTGTCCATCGGTTTTTTGAGCATCGATAGATACAATAACTTTACCCTGAAAAACCACACGCGCTTTGTCATCAACCACATTTTTAAACCGCTGAAAACTAATATTTTCGGGTAATTTGTGGTGCACGATATAGGTATTATCGACATGTTGTTCACCGCCAGCAAGTACCGCACCCGATATTTTCAGATCCATACCGCTTCCGTTGCAAACAAGGTCACCTTCACGCCTTGACCAGCCACCACCAATGGATA
>JABSRY010000142.1 GCA_013214985.1 Hyphomicrobiales bacterium | reverse complement strand
GTACAAATACAAAGAAGTGTCAGCATTCTAGCTGACAAACTGAATATATCAAAAATTCAAGAGACAATCTGGTGTGGATGCGCTGACTAGTTTTGTAAACAATATTGCCGCGCCTATACTGCTTTTTCGGGCGATGCTTACAGTCGATTTTGATTTGACGTTTAAGGCTTTGTATATTGTACCTTATTTTATTGCGGCTTTAGCCACATTTGCCATTGGCGGGTTTGTTGCCAAAACTATTTTTAAAAACCGCCCTGGTGTTTCGGTTTCTAATGGGTTTACGTCCTGTTTTGGCAATACATTGCTTATTGGCTTGCCTATTATATCTCGCTCATACGGCGAAGCGGCTATAGCTTTGTGCCTAACGATAATTGCCTTCCACCCTGGAATTCTTTACACAGCGGGCATGATTTTGATGGAGCTTGCCAGAAAAAATGGCCAAAGTTTTGCGTTGACGTTGTTCAATGCTGGCAAAAATATAGTCAAGCAACCCCTGCTTATTGGCATTGCGTTAGGGTTGATCGGTAATGCACTTAATTTCACCCAACCGGAAATTATGGATGCCACCACCAAAATGTTTACCTTTGCGGTATTACCTTGTGCTTTGTTTGGTATTGGTGGGGCGCTTAATAATTATAAATTATCGGCTGTGTGGTTAGAAGCATCTGTGGTCAGTGCATTAAAACTATTATTATTACCCGCTATTGTATGGCTACTTTTAATGCCAATTTTGGGCGTGCCTTTAGAAACAGCTAGGGTGTTTATATTATTGGCTGCTATGCCCACAGGCGTTAATGCCTATATTTTTGCGAGTAGCTACAATAGAGGCGTTAGCGTTGCCGCTAATGTTATATTAATTTCTACTGTTGCTGGCTTTATCTCTATCGCCACTTGGTTATGGTTGCTTGAAAATGTCATTTCTTAACTTTGGCATGCGGCTATGCAATGTTAAACCGCGGGCAATTAACATGATTATAAAAGCCGCCCAAAGCCCATTATTGCCATAAATATCGACCAATATATACCATGCGATAAAATAGACACCTAAGCTAATTAACATCATATTACGCATATCTACGCCGCGGGTTGCGCCTAAAAACACCCCATCGACCGTATAGCACCAAGCACCAATAATGACCGCGACAGCAGGCCAAAATAAATGGTCAAGCGCGACTAGCCTTACCGCTGCATCCTGTGTCATAAAGTTAATAATCATATCGCCAAAGAATAGGCTTATTGCCGCTAAAATAAGAGACACTGCAAATGCCCAAAACAACGATAGGCTAAATGCCCGTTTAAAAATTTTACCATTTTTTGCCCCAACAGATTGCCCAATAAACACCTCGGCAGAAGTTGCGAAGCCGTCTAAAAAATAGGCGAATATGGATACAAATTGCAAAAGAATAGCGTTAGCAGCAAGCAACACATCCCCCATGCTGGCACTTTGAATGGTAAACCAGGTAAAGCTTACTGTTAAGGCCAATGAGCGGATCATAATATCGCGGTTGACGTTAAACATCCGTAATAATTTGGTGCGGTGTAAAATATTATTGAGCGGCTGTTTAAAAAAGCTAGGCTTATAAATACCTAAAATTAACAAGATAGAAAAGCCAAAGGCAATAATTTCGGCAAAGGCACTTGCCCACGCGACGCCATCCACCGCCATATTCAAACCCAACACCAAATAAAGGTTTAATAAAACATTGGAGATATTGAGCACCAGCTGCACCAACAAACCTGTTTTTGCACGCCCCTGCCCCATCAGCCAGCCTAAAATTACATAATTCATTAGGGTAAATGGCGCGGCTAAAGCCCGAATATTATAATATTCACTACTTAAACTAACTACATCGGCACTTGCATTGCTAAAGTAAAATATAAAACTTATTAGTGGTTGTCTTAATAGGATTATTAACAAACCAACGACAAACCCGACTAATAATACCCGTAAGAATATAGCGGATAATTCTTTTAGATCATTCGCGCCCTTTGCCTGTGCGCTAAAACCCGATGTGCCCATGCGGAAAAAGCCTAGCGTACCAAATATAAGTGCAAAAATCATACTACCAAACGCCACTGCGCCGGTTGCTGAGGCTGCACTAACACCATCTGCTAAATTTGCATGCCCAATAACCGCTATATCGGCAATGCCAACTAATGGGGTTGTTATGTTGGATAATATAACCGGTATGGCGATGGCTAATATTTGTTTATGGCTGAAATTTTTAAAAATTTCAGTTGGTTGATTTGCCATAGCATTCTTTGTCCATATCAGCAATTTCAACGGTGTAGGTAATTGACTCTAACGCCAATTCTTTTATGGCGTTAAATATTCTGTTCGAAAGGTCAGTTTTTTGGGCAGCGGTTCTGCCAGCCAAAATTTTAGCCGTTACGCAAACGAAGCCTTGTTTAGTAGAATCAATTTTATAATCCTCATAAGCGATTGCTCGAACTTTAATAGCATCTTCTGTAAAAAGCTTGCTATCTAGCGCTGCTTGAAACACCGAGGTGACTAGGGTCGATGGCTTAACTTGGCTAGATAAATTTGTTGAATATTCGATGAGGCAATGCGGCATAAGCGGCTCCAAATTAAGTTTTTCTACGTAACTTAACAGAGCCATACTTATTGACTAACCCATAACTATATTATCTTGTTGATAAACAAACTGTGGTGGTTGCTCTAAGCATATTTTCTCTAATATAGGCTCGGCTTGAGCTAAAGGTGTTTTGACGTGCGAGCGCTGTTCTAGGTCGCCCATATTCGATTTTAATTTGACAATTTCGTCACGCAAAGACTTAGTTGTTTTGGAATTTATCCAAGAACAATAGTAAGATAGGCCTAATAGTAGAATAGTTCCAATCAACAATATAGTAATAATCATGGGCGCCTCAATAGATTAATTTTACTTCATTGACCACAAAATAGCATGTTATTGAATAGCGCTCAAGAAAATAAGCATCGTTCAATAGTCTAATTTGAGGCACACCTAACCATATGGTTAGGGCAATACTACTAAATGATTTTCTATTAAATTAAAAACACACTTCCCCAAATCATGTAAATCAGATAAATTACCCAAATCAAAGACGTGACAGCCAATTTGTCACACTCGACAAAAGGAATATCATGGCACGTCGAAGCGATCACAATAGAAGTGAACTTAAAGCAATGGCTATAGAGGCTGGGCTAGAAATCATTATAAATGATGGATTGAATGCACTCAGTACCCGCAAAATTTCAAAAAAAATCGGCTATACTGTTGGTACTTTATATAATATTTTTAAAAATTTAGATGATTTAATAGGACAAATTAATTTAGGCACCATTACCAAAATGGTTAAGGCAATAATGGCTCAAAATAGCCTAAACATGACCCGAGAAGAAGAATTATTTCAATTCGGTTATAACTATATTAGTTTTGCTTACAATAATTTTAACCGTTGGAATGCCTTATTTTTGCATCAAATACCAGAAGGCAGCAAGTTACCTGATAAAAACTTTGAACATTTTTTAGAGTTGCATAGCTATTTAGTTCGAACTATTTTGAAGATCGATAAATTTTCAGAAGATGATGCAAAATTGCATTCTAAAATTTTGTGGTCGTCCGTTCATGGCATTTGTATTTTAGGGATTACACAAAAAATTCAATCCGACTCTGAAGCACACTTACATTTCATGCTAAAAAGTTTGGTAAACACTCAAATTATTGGCATGAAGCAAATTCTCTCAAAGAGAAATAGCTGAACTTCCATAAAATGAGGGCAAATAAATTTGCCCTCATTTGATTTATAATTCTAAAATTTGAATTGTTGGCTTATTTGCTCATATCGGCACCCGAAAGTGCTTTTTCTATTAAGGCTTGGGTTGCTTTAATGCCATAAAGTTTAGCAAAGCCGCCAAAACGTGGTCCTTGGCTTTGGCCGAGTAAAATTTCATAAAGCGCTTTAAACCAATCGCGCAGATTTTCAAATTTATGATCTTTACCTACACTAAACACCTCGGTCATAATATCACTTGGCGACAAGTCTTCATCCATCTTACCTAAGCGTTCTGCTAAATCTATTAAGGCAATACGCTCTTGCTCGGTTGGTGCGCGGAATTTTTTGGTCGGTTTCACAAAATCTTCGTAATAAGTTAAAGCATAACCAAGCAACCCATCTAACGTTGGGTATTTTTCGGCAGATGCCCCTTCTAAATAATTGCCAATAAAACCCCATAGTGCGGGTTTATTATCTACATTGGCAGCAGATACAAGGTTAAGCAACAATGCAAAACTAAGCGGCATATTTTCTTCTGGCATAACACCATTATGAACATGGAAAGCCGCGTTGCTCAGCTTGTCTTTAGGTTCTTGATTTTTATATTTTTCTAGGAATGTGAAATATTCATCAACTGCTTTAGGGATGACATCAAAATGCAGTTTTTTAGCCTTACGGGGGCTTTGATACATGTAATAAGATAGGCTTTCGGGTGTTGCATAGCGCAACCAATCTTCCATCGTTAGGCCATTGCCTTTAGATTTTGAGATTTTCTTACCTTCTTCATCTAAAAACAGTTCATAAGAAAAACCAACTGGCGGTGTTTTGCCAAGTGCGCGCACAATGCGTGACGACAGGATAACACTTTCACTTAAATCTTTACCCGCCATTTCATAATCGACGCCTAAGGCAGCCCAGCGCATTGCCCAATCGGCTTTCCATTGCATTTTACAATGCCCACCAGTAACAGGCAACGTTATTAATTCTGCTGTTTCTTCATCTTTATAGGTAATCGTACCTGCTTTAACATCGCGCTCTATAATTGGCACTTGCAATACCATGCCTGTGCGCGGGGAAATTGGTAAAAATGGGCTATATGTTGCTTGTCGCGCCTCGCCTAATGTCGGCAAAATGATCTTCATAATATCATCAAATTTTTCTAACATTAGCAGTTGAGTTGCATCCATCATGCCTGATTTATAACTTTCTGTTGCGCTCAAAAACTCATAATCAAAACCAAAGCTGTCTAAAAAATCTTTTAGCCTTTGGTTGTTATGCTCGCCAAAGCTTGGGTGTGTGCCAAATGGGTCTTTAACTTTGGTCAGTGGCAAACCTAGCTGCGTTGCAAGCATTTCTTGTTCTGGCAAATTTCTAGGTACTTTACGAAAGCCATCTAAATCATCCGAAAAGCATAAAAGACGGGTTTTGCGACCTGTTAAAAGTTCAAACGCGTGGCGCACCATTGTTGTGCGAGCTACTTCGCCAAATGTGCCAATATGCGGCAAACCCGAAGGGCCGTAACCCGTTTGAAATACAACAGGTTTAGATTCATCAGATCCGATTTTATCAAGGCGTTTTATAAGCGTTTTAGCCTCTAAAAATGGCCATGCTTTGCTGTCCCCAGCTACTTTTTTTAGCGCTTGTACTAGATCAGACATAGAAGCTCCTTCGGATTAGATAATCTGTTAATTTATGCCATATCAAACACTGATAAAGCGCGCAAAACTTATGAAATATACACCAAAAGGTCAATCAAATACTGGTATTTCATCTAATAAGACTGTATTTTATAGCAATAATGTAAATTCTACTTTTTAAACTTTTAAAATTGCGTATAGTCCAAACAAGAACAAACACTAAACAAACGATTCTAATTTGACCCATAAACCACATTCTGAACCTACGATAAAGGACAATGCGCAATCGCTGCTGCCCACTGCATGCCCTATTATGCTGAATGATGGCATTAATGCTTTGTTGATTGATGAGGATGGCAGCATCGAAACCCTTTCTGCGTCGGATGCGTTGAATCAGTTAAAATTACGCCCGCATTTGTTGGTGCATAGTGTTTTTACCATCGACCGATTGGCTCGGTTTTCTAATGCACATTCTAAAAGATTGTTTAATGACGCCATTAACGTACCGCATTTTGATATTCTAGAGCTATTTGCATTCATCCACCCGACCATATTTGTGCGGCCATCGGTGGGCGGAATATTAGATGCACTGAACATGATTAAGCCCGATGAGCTTGAGGAACAAGCTATTAGGCTGCACGATGCGGTTGGGGTTTTATTGAATAATTGCGCGACCCATCAAATCAATAAAATGGGGCTTTCTGACCCGCGCCAAGCCAAGCAGCTTGCCCAAGCCATGCATTTGGCCGGTTGGGTTTGGGCTGCGCCAATTTTAGAGCAAATGGGTGTTGATGTGTCCAACCGCCCCGAATTAATGCAAGAAAGTACGGGCATAAACATTTGGGCACGCTTGCCAAATTGGGAAGAATATGCACCGAGGCCACCTGCTGGCAGCCTAGAAGTAAGCAAACAAGAAGCGGTTGATTTATTAATTAAATTTACTGGTAAAGGTGCCGAAATTAGAGAAGGGCAGCAACATTATGCTGCCGAGGCAAGTAAAGCGTTTAACGCTAGAATGGGCGAGCAACACCCGCATATTATACTGGGCGAAGCAGGTACAGGCATTGGTAAAACCTTTGGTTATTTAGCCCCCGCGCTGGCATGGGCGCGCAAAAATGATGGTCGCGTGCAAATTAGCTCCTATACCAAAGCTTTGCAGCGCCAAATTG
>JABSRY010000141.1 GCA_013214985.1 Hyphomicrobiales bacterium | reverse complement strand
ATGGAAAAAAAACTGCCTTTTTTAATAGCAAAGGAAATATCGTCAACAGCGGTAAAGCTGCCAAATCGCTTGGTGATGTTTTTACATTCTAGATCGATGTGCGTTTCATTATGCAAGGAATTACGCCTAAAAATAGTTTTAAGAAAATGGATTAAATAAACAAGGCGTAGAGCGTTTCTACGCCTTGTTCTATATATTTGGGTTACTTAGCGGCTTTTACACGATCAAGTGTTTTGCCTTCAATAATTTCAAGACCAGCAGGTACAGGTGGGTACCATTTGATATTGTCAATTGCAGCAGCGCTAAAGCTTGCTTGATATTTGGCACTTAATTTTGCATCCACAAACGCATCAGCCCCTTTAGAAGCGGTAAAGTTGCCAGCAGCATCGGTAATCATTGCAGCAATTTTTGGTTGCATTACAAAGTTAATCCATTTATAGGCAGCGGCTTCGTTTTTGCTTTTACGTGGAATGGCAAATGCATCAATCCAACCCAGCGCACCAGATGCTGGCGCAACAAAATTAATCTCTTTATTGTCATCATTAAGCTGCCAACCGCCGGCATCCCACGCCATTGCGGCAACGGCTTCTCCGCTACGCATTAGGTTTTTCATTGCATCGCCGCCAGACCAATAGGCTTTAACATTGCCTTTACAGCTGATCAGCTTTTCTTCGACTTTAGCCATGATTTCGGCATATTTTGCTTCATCATCATAGGCTGCAAATGGGTCCATACCGAGTGCGAATGCAAAACCAATTAGGGTCGGGCGTTTTAAACGATAGGTCACTTTGCCTTTATAGGCTTCGTTACATAAATCAGTATAATCTTTAATATCTGCCGCTTTGTCACTATTGACGATTAGGCCAGATGTGCCCCAAACATGCGGTACGCCATAAACAGCGCCTTCAAACATAGATGATTTTTTGGTGGCTTCTAACATGCTAGCAATAAACTGGCTAGTATCAATTTTAGATAAATCAATTGGTTTATATATGTTAAACTCAGCATGGGCGCTGGCTATACGGTCTTGGCTTGGTTGTACAAGGTCAAAGCCGCCGCCGCGTGTGGCAGAAAGTTTAGCAATCATGTCTTCATTGTTGGATTTTGTAACTTCAACATCTATGCCTGTTTCGGCTTTAAACATATCGACCACAGCTTTTGGTGCATAGCCACCCCAAGTAAGCAGTTGCAAAGTTTCGGCATTTGCGGTTTGCACACTAGCAAAGGCGGCGGCACCCGCCATTAAAAACATAATATTTTTTGTGATTTTCATTTTCTCTCTCCCAAGTGAAATGCTAGATTATTCTAGATATTGTTATTATTATTCTTGTTTTATGACAGATTGATAACAGTATGATCTGAAAAAGATAACTGCGTTGTTCGCCAAAATTTGAGCTTAATTTAAAACTTACCAAAGAGTCAAACTTTGTAAAAAGTTGTTGTTGCTAAGAATGAGCAAAACTAATTTTTTTTATATAAAAAAACAGCACCTTAATGATGCTGTTTCAATATTGTAGGATTTGCGCGTTTAAAATTAGTTTTTATATTTTTTAAACTCGCCGTTTTTAAGACGGGTTACATATGAAACCAGTTCTTTTTTAACAATTGGCATTAAGAAATACAGTGCCAAGATATTCACAACTGCCATTGCAAAAATAGCCGCGTCAGAAAAGTCAATCACTGGGCCTAAGCTTGCAGATGCACCAATTATAATGAAAATACAGAATATAATTTTAAAGCTAAGTTCAGCGCCTTTGCTTTCACCAAATAGATATGTCCATGCTTTAAGACCGTAATATGACCAAGAAATCATCGTAGAGAAAGCGAACAAAATTACTGCAACACCCAGTAGATAAGGGAACCAGCTAATGCCAGCGCCAAAAGCTGCCGATGTTAAAGCAACGCCTGTATTGCCATCAACCGTTGCAATACGTGCACCGTCTAAAATATAAAGCCCTGTTGTTGGGTCGGATATAAGTTGGCCAGAAATGGTAATAACCAAAGCAGTCATTGTACAGATAATAACGGTGTCAATTAAGGGTTCGAGTAACGATACAAAACCTTCGGTAATTGGCTCATTGGTTTTAACCGCACTATGCGCAATCGCAGCAGAACCAACACCCGCTTCATTGGAGAATGCAGCCCGTTTAAAGCCTTGAATAAGCGCCCCAACAAAACCACCTGCAACACCTAAACCAGTGAATGCACCGGTGAAAATTTGGTCAATGGCCCAGCCGATTTATCATAATTCACAATTAAGATAACCAGCGCAGCGCCGACATATAGAACCCCCATAAATGGCACCACTTTTTCGGTCACCCGTGCGATAGATTTAACACCACCGACAATTACTGCAAATACGATTATTGCAAATATAACACCCGTAATCCAACCTGGAAATTCGCCCGTAATGCCTGTAATGGCAGCATGTGCTTGGTTGGCTTGGAACATATTACCGCCGCCTAAGGCACCCAAAATACAGAAGATAGAAAACAAAACCGCTAAGAATTTGCCACCAAATAGGCCACGTTCTTTAAAGCCCTTTGATATATAATACATTGGGCCACCCGATACGGTGCCATTGGCATATTCATTTCTATATTTAACGCCTAATGTACATTCGGTAAATTTTGTAGCCATGCCCAACAGGCCTGCTGCAATCATCCAAAAGGTAGCACCAGGGCCACCAATAGCAACGGCAACACCAACACCTGCAATATTACCCAGCCCAACGGTGCCCGAAAGCGCGGTTGCTAAAGCCTGAAAATGGCTAACTTCGCCAGCATCATTTGGGTTGGAATAATCGCCCTTAACCAAAGCAATTGCGTGGTTAAAGAACCTAAACTGCACAAACCCAAAATAGAGAGTAAAAAAGGTTGCTGCGACCACTAACCATAATACAATCCACGGAAAAGTAGTGCCAGGAAAGGGCGCAAAGATAAAGCTTACAAATGGGCCTGTAGCACTTGCAAAGGCTGCATTTACTTTGGCATCAAAACTCATGGTTTCTTCTGCTGATACTTGGCCTATCATTAAAAATAAGCTTGATATAATTAATATCAATTTTTGTTTTAGTTTCATAATATATTCCCCCCTAAATTACAGTTACTGGTATTGATGATTCCATAACCAAGTTGGCAACGGAGCTTCCAAAAATACGGGTTTTAATACTGGCATCTGATGTGCGACGAACAATGATTTGATCGGCATTTTCTTCTTTTGCAATCAGGTTAAGGGCATCCGCCACGTTGCCGTGCCTTACAATACCACGGGCATTAATGCCAGCTGCTTTAAGCTTTTCAACCACGGGTGTAACAATGCGATCGGTTGCAAGTGTGGTTTCTTCTTCACGCCGCTGATGGCGTTGTGCATTTTCTTCATTGGTCTGAAACGAAAATGGTGACCATTCGATAACGTAAACTACGACCAGCTCGCAATCACCAATTTGGTTTGATAATTTTGATGCAAATTCAATGGCTTTGTTATCGGAACTTTCGCCATCAACCCCAATTATGAGTTTGGAAGACATGTTGCTCTCCTTTATAAATTATTACCAATCTCTCCCTTGAAATTGATAATTTCTCCCTTAAATTAAGTAAGTATGACCTAATTTATTGTTTATACTTTATTAACAAATAAATTTGGTCAACCGCTACTTTTGACATTATACTAAAGTAGTATGTTCAATTATTCTTTGATAAGCAATAAATTTGTTTGTTAAGTTGGATCAGTGAATTACTTGATATAACATTCTTTATGTGTAAATTAACAGTGATTATATACATTAGTCTAAAATTTTGTTATTTTGAACTGATATTTAGCAACATCATCGTGGTCAATTATACTGTTTCTCTGCCACAAGAATAATTTTCGGTGGCTATTATACTTTAAGAATAAAAATAATAAATTAGAGACGATTTATAGTTAAGATTGTAGCGATACCCACAATACTTGGGCATCTTCTTTTGACGTAGAAACACAACCATGCGCCATGCTGCTGTCATAGTATACAGAATCGCCTTTTTGCATTATCAGTGGTTTATAATGTTCGGTATGCAATACTAACTCACCACTTAAAACATACATAAACTCTTCACCCTGATGATAATTAAGCTCGGTAAAATCAGAAATATCGCGGGCTTTAATGGTACTGACATAAGGCACCATGTTTTTGCTTATTAGCTCGGTACAAAGCAACTCATGAGTGTAGGTGTTGGTTTTTTTAAGTTCACCCTTGCCCGCTTTTGTAACATCACGAATGCTAGAAATTACACTTTTATTCGATTGTAAGAATAAGTTCGGGTTTTTTAACCCCAAAACTTCGGTTATTCTATTCACGATATCGAAGCTGGGTTTTGTTTGGTTATTTTCAATTTTAGATAAGGTAGATCGGCCGATATTAGCAAGTTTAGCTGTTTCCTCTAAGGTCCAGCCTTTATTTTTGCGGGCTTCCCTAACAGATTTGCCTAAGGCAGAAAGTTTGGGCGCTGCATTATTTTCGTGGGTTGCTTCGGTCATAAATACCCCTGTTTTCTTTTGATATGCCATAATTGCTTTTGCCTGTCAATTTTGGTAATGTTCCAAATTTGTTGACTATAGGGAAAAGTTTCCTTATAGAGAATTTTAAGGGAATTTTGGAAACTTTATGGACGCAGAATATATGTGTTAAGCTAACATCATTCTAGCATTATGGGTATGAGCAGGAGCTGTTTATGTTTTTAAGTTTATTCGACATTTTCAAAGTGGGGGTTGGGCCATCTTCATCGCATACGATGGGGCCAATGAGTGCTGCTTATCAGTTTATGAATATATTAAGGTCAGGTAATGGTGGCAAGTTTAACCCAAGTGATGTGGTTAGGTTAGAGGCCAGTTTACATGGCTCGTTAGCCTTTACTGGCAAAGGCCATGCAACGGATCGCGCGGTTACACTAGGTTTGGCAGGGTTCCAACCCCATACGCTTGACCCAGATATGGCCGAGCAAAGCGATTTAGACATCAGAGCCAATAAAAAAATCATGCTTTTCGAGACACAATGGGTAACGTTTAACCCAGAAACAGATTTGTTTTTTGATTATGAAAAAATATTGCCGCTGCATACCAATGGTTTAAATTTATGCGCCTTTGGTGCCAATGACATGCTGATATTTGAAGAAACCTATTATTCAATTGGCGGTGGGTTTATTTTAACCGAAGCCGAATTAACAGCGACAAAACAAAAAAATACGCCCAACTCAAGCTTTGAAAAAGTTTATTCGACTTATCCATATCCGTTCGATTCGGCCAAGAAAATGTTAGAAATGGGTGAGAAATCTGGTTTAAGCATTGCCGATATGAAACGCGTTAACGAAGAAAGCGTATTAGGCAAACATGAATTTGATAAAAAGTTAGAAGCGATTTGGCAAGCAATGGATGCGTGTATTGAACGGGGCTTAAACAAAGATGGCATATTGCCAGGTGGTCTATTTGTAAAGCGCCGCGCAAAGTCAATTAGGCTAGGGTTAGAGCGGCAACAAAAAGCAAATACGGTTCAGCCCCATGCAATTAATGATTGGTTATCTGTTTATGCCATGGCGGTTAACGAAGAAAATGCCAATGGTGGCCGCGTAGTTACCTCGCCAACAAATGGTGCCGCGGGGGTTGTTCCTGCTGTAATACGTTATTATAAAAACCATTGCATTGGCGCCAATGACAAAGGGCTAAAAGATTTTTTAATCACCGCCGCTGCTATCGGCGGGTTGATTAAGCATAACGCATCTATTTCGGGTGCCGAGTGTGGTTGTCAGGCCGAAATTGGCTCGGCATCGGCTATGGCCGCTGCGGGGCTTTGTGCCGCGCTTGGTGGTACAAATCAACAAATAGAAAATGCCGCAGAAATCGCACTTGAACATCATTTAGGTATGACTTGCGACCCAGTTAATGGCCTTGTGCAAGTGCCGTGTATTGAGCGCAATGCCATTGGTTCGATCAAAGCCGTATCGGCGGCATCGTTGGCGTTGCACGGCGACGGCGAACATTTCATGCCGCTCGATAATTGCATCGAAACCATGCGCCAAACGGGGCTAGACATGCGCGAAAAATACAAGGAAACATCGTTAGGTGGTTTAGCAGTTAATTTGCCAGAATGTTAGCGTTAGCCATGTTGTTTAATAATTTGCTCATAAATTGACCTTAATAGCTTTATGCCGCCCTCTATTTTGTTAATGCCAATTGCCGAAACGCCTAAGCGAAACAAACCGTGGCTATCTTTAGGGTCAAAATAACAATATTTAAGAGAGTCTATAACCACGCCTTGGGCTAAGGCGGGCTTTTCTAAAATACTAAAATCAATTTGATGGTGGGTTTGGATTAAAAAATTAGTGCTGCCCTTGCCACTTATTATTCTGCAATCGGGAAAATATTTTTTAATCGCTTCATTGGCGGTATGCCACCTTTTTTGATAGATGTTTTGTAGTTTATTGATATGGGCATCATGGTGCCCCATGCGGATAAACTTTGCGGTGGTCAGTTGCAAAAATGGCGGTAAATGCCTTAGCATTAAGCCCCTTAACTTCTTGGCTTCTTTGATAA
>JABSRY010000140.1 GCA_013214985.1 Hyphomicrobiales bacterium | reverse complement strand
GTTCTTAAATAGCTTAGGAATATTAACTTGATTTATGTTAATGCCGTAACCATTGGCATTAAGTGATTGATCTGAATATAGGCTAAGAGCGTTTACCCCTTGGGTTAAATCTTGATCGATCTGCTTGGTGGATGTTGAAATATTTGGATGGTTTATAGATTGGCAAATTTGCCATGCGCCAGAGGGTAGGGCAACTTGGTTAGACGCAACGCTTGATTGATATAAAGCTTTAACGGCTATATTATCGTATGTATGTTTGGTGATTCTGCTAATATCGCGCCCGCCTAGCGCGGTTTGAGCGGCTTCGCGCCATTTATCATAGCTTACTGCTTCAAATTGTTTGTTAGATATATTGGGCATATTGCTAACCTCAAATGTATGTTTGCATTTAAAATACTAATTTGAGGGGAGTATAGGCATTTATGGAATAGTTTCAACTTATCTAATAGTGCCTGTTGAAAACCATACGCTTGCGTATGTTATATTAAAAAAGGAGCTAAAAAGCCCCTTTTAAAGTTAATGTAAGTTAGCAATGTTAGATAAACTTATCTAAACCTGGAATTGAGTTAACAATTTGACCAACTAGCTCTTCGCCGCCAGCATCGCCGACGCTGCTCATTAGACTTTTGCCCATTTCGGTGATTTGATCGTTATCTAAGCCTGCAACAGATAGTTTGCCCATTGCAGCCATGGCGCCCATCGCGCCGCCGCCGCCGCCAAATAAGCCAGAAGCCATGCCCATAAGGCCACCACCACCAGCTTCTTCGCCGCCAGCTTGTGCTAATGCACGTGCATCTGGCAATACGTTGTATAATTTTTCTTTAACATCGTCATCTACTGAAGAATCGACAAGGTTTAAGATAATACCAACGGCTTTAGTTGCTAATTCTGAGCTGATACCGAGTTTTTCGGCGATTGTTGCTATGATTTGTTCCATTTAAACATCCCTAATTATATTATTGTCTACCACATGCATTTATATTGGGAATTATATATGAAAATGCAAGATAAACTGGAAATTATACGCAATTAAAAATTTATCTGGAATCTTTGCCCGTGATGGTTAAAATAGACAAAAATAACTAATTAAAATAATATAATAGGTGAATGATGTATTCTGAAGACAGCGTATTCATTGGCAAAAGCCAAAAAGAAGAAGAGTTACTTTTAAAATTGGCTAACAGGCATGGCCTAATTGCCGGGGCAACTGGTACTGGTAAAACAGTGAGTTTGCAAATTTTGGCCGAGGGTTTTGCTGCCGATGGTGTGCCAGTATTTGTGGCCGATGTTAAGGGTGACTTGGCTGGACTTGCTGTGAAGGGTGAAGATAAAGACTTTTTAGCCAAACGCGCTAAAGACATCGGTTTTGATGGCTATGAGCTTAATAAATTTCCCGTTGTGTTTTGGGATTTGTTTGGTGAGCAGGGACACCCTATCCGCACCACAATTAGTGATATGGGCCCGTTATTATTGAGCCGCTTGTTAAACTTAAATGAAACCCAAGAAGGGGTAATTAACATTGCCTTTAGAGTGGCAGATGACCTGGGTTTATTGTTGCTCGACCTAAAAGACTTAAAGGCAATGTTGGTACATATTGGTGAAAATTCTAAAGATTTTACGCTTGAATATGGCAATGTATCTAGAACGTCCATTGGTTCTATTCAGCGCCGACTGTTAACCCTTAAAAACCAAGGCGGTGATAACTTCTTTGGTGAACCTGCTTTGGATATTCAGGATTTTTTAAAAACCAATAGTCGCGGCGAGGGTTATGTTAATATTTTAGCCGCCGATAAATTAATGCAATCGCCGCAACTATATGCGACTTTTTTACTTTGGTTGCTTTCTGAATTATTTGAAGAATTGCCAGAGGTGGGTGATGCGGACAAGCCCAAATTAGTGTTCTTTTTTGATGAAGCGCATTTGTTGTTTGATGATGCGCCTAAGGCACTGATTCAAAAAATTGAACAGGTGGTTAAGCTTATACGCTCTAAAGGTGTTGGTGTTTATTTTGTAACACAAAACCCAACTGACGTGCCAGATGCTGTGCTCGCTCAGTTGAGTAACCGTATTCAGCATGCTTTACGGGCTTATACGCCGCGCGAACAAAAAGCCGTTAAAGTGGCAGCAGAAACATTTCGTACCAACCCAGACTTTGATTGTTATGAGGCCATTACGCTACTTAGCGTTGGTGAAGCTTTAGTTTCGACATTAGAAGAAAAAGGTGTGCCATCGATGGTGCAGCGTACGATGATTAGACCGCCATCTAGCCGTATGGGACCGATTAGCACAGATGAGCGCAGAGACATTATAGAAAATAGCCATGTTTATGGAAAATATGAGGACCTTGTTGACAGAGATTCTGCTTATGAAACCTTTAAAGGCCGCGCTATTGCGAAAGTAACAGCAGAAAAAGAAGTGGTTGCAGCAAAGCTTGCACTAAAAGCCGAAGTAGCTGCTGCAAAAGTGGCAGCAAAAGCAGAAAAAGACGCAGCCAAAGCCGCAAAATTGGCCGAAAAAGCCGAAAAACTTGAAGCCAAAGAAGCCAAGCAGAATAAGCAACAAGATAGAGGCTTTTTTGAAGATTTATTGGGTGGTGCAAAAGGCTCGAAACGCCAAGGATATGGCGAAACGGTTGCTAAATCTATTTTACGTTCTGTATCTACCCGATTAGCTGGCGCGATTGTTCGGGGCATATTGGGCAGCTTTAAAAAAGGTTTTTAATAGACCCATCAAAATAATTTGATAGACGTATATATAAAAAGTGCCTAACTGGATGTAATATTTAGTTAGGTATTTTTATGGATGAATTTAGGCGCGGGGCTATTGATAGCCTACCTTTAGGTCTGACGGCTGCGATGTTTGCGGTGATATTTGGCGCGGCTTCTATTGCAAAAGGGCTTTCGTTTTTTGAAATAATGACATTTACCAGTTTTGTATTTGCTGCCAGTGTGCAGTTTGCAACTTTGTCGATTTGGGCAGATACAATGCCATTTGCTACAGTTATAATATCAGGTTTTTTAATTGCATCACGTAATATTTTTGCGGGTATGGTGTTGGGACATACTTTTAAAAACCGTGGTTTTTTGCAGAAATATTTGAGTATATTTTTATTTACCGACATTAGTTATGTTTTAGGCGTTAAAAATCAGAATACGGCCAACCCGTTTATTTATATGGCTGGGGTTGGTATTATGGTTTATTCTTTATGGGTTTTTGGGACTTTAATTGGTTTGTTAGTGGCTGAATATTTAACCGCTGCAATATTGGAAAGCCTTGCATACTCGGGCGCGATGTATATGGGCTTGTTGGTGTTGATGCTTGTAAAACCAATTGGTGGTGTGAAATTGCCGCTAATTTTAGCCGGGTTAACGACGCTAATCTTGGTGTTATTAGATGCAAGCCAGTTAATGATTATGCTAGGCAGTGTATCGGTGGGTGGTATTTGTAATTATTGGCTAGAGCCGCAAAAAAATAAGAAAGTGGAAACTGAAAATGGTTGAACCTTGGATTATTATATTGGCATTGCCATTTGTTATTTATTTTACCCGTACGCTTGGCATCGTGGCTTCGGATTTTATACCCGAGAATTCTCGTATTAAATCGACCTTAAGTATATTGCCGATTTGCGCCATATTATCGTTTTTTATACCTGCTGTTTTGAAGGGTAGCCCCTATGAGATAGGTGTTTCGGCCTTTGCTTTGCTGTTATATTGGTTTAGTAATAATGCCATAGTTTCGATGATCATTGGCATAATGGGTTTGCTTGCAATAAGATTTGTTTTTTGAGCGCAGAAAAATAGCCTCACATAAATATGTGAGGCTTAAGAATATTTGAACTGTGCTTATTGTTTAAGCTGCATTGCCGAATAATTCTGCAACATATTCCCAGTTAATCATATTGTCGAAATAGGCTTCTAAATATTTAGGGCGTGCATTGCGATAATCGATATAATAGCTATGCTCCCAAACATCGCAGCCAAGTAATGGTGTTTGGTCAAAAAAAAGTGGGTTTTCGCCATTTGCAGTTTTAGTAACTTCTAACTTGCCGTCGGCATTTTGTACTAACCAACACCAACCAGAACCGAATTGGGTTGCACCAGCTTTAAGGAAAGCATCGCGAAACGCAGCAACTGAGCCAAGATCTTCGATGATTTTCTTTTCTAACTCACCAGGGATAGCGCCGCCGCCGTCTTTTTTCATCCAATTCCAAAAATGCATATGGTTGAAATGTTGAGCTGCATTGTTGAATAAGCCAGCTTTTGAAGCATCACCATAAGTCGCTTTGATGACTTCTTCTAAAGATTTGCCTTCAAGGCCTGAACCTTCTAGTAAGTCATTGCCGTTTGTTACATAGGCGTTATGATGTTTGTCATGGTGAAACTCTAGAGTTTCTGCTGACATATATGGGTCAAGTGCATCATAAGCGTAAGGTAGGACTGGTAGTTCAAATGCCATTTTATAGCCTCCAACATTGTTTTATTGTTTTATTGTTTTAATGGCACTTTACAGATTATATTGTTATATATCAAGTAAACTTAAATGATATATTTAGCAAAATTTGTGATGGATTTGAAATGTCGAACAATGAAACGAACTTAATGAAAGACCGTTTGGGGCTTAAAGCGGTCGAGAAAATATCGTTTAATTTACAAAAAATTTACCCAAAATTTAACGGTGATAAATTTATAATAGATGCGATGAAAGGCTTGAGTGCGTTAGAGCTAAAGGCCCGTGTGAACCATTTAATTGAAATACTGCACCAATATTTACCTGAAGATTTTGACAAAACGGCAAAGATTTTGATTAGGTTAGCCAAGCAGTGGCAGAATAATAGAAAATTGGATGGATTTGCGGGTTTTGGCATTTGGCCGATAATTGATTATGTGGGTGTTTACGGATTAGACCACCCGAACCAGAGTTTGGACGTGCTTGAGGTTTTAACGCCATTATTTAGTGCAGAATTTGCGATAAGGCCGTTTATAAACGCGCATTATGCAATAACCCATGCGCGGTTTTTAAAATGGGTTGAGCATGAAAGTGATGATGTGAGGCGGTTGATAAGTGAAGGAACACGCCCCAAACTGCCATGGGGGTTGCAACTTAAACAATTTATTAAAGACCCGAGTGATGTTATCGAGCTGCTTGATTTATTGAAAAATGATGATGCGGAATATGTGCGCCGTTCGGTTGCAAACAACTTGAATGATATATCTAAAGACCACCCCCAGTTGGTAGTGGATACTTGTAAAGCATGGCTTAAAAAATCTACCAAAGCTAAATATGCCAACCAAATGTGGATTGCCAAGCGGGCAACCCGTGGTTTGATAAAACAAGGTTATTCGCCTGCATTTGCTTTATTGGGCTATACCGACGAGTTGGATATTGAAGTTAAAAATTTAAACATTAAAAATGTTGAAATTAAAATGGGTGACCACTTAGAGTTTGAATTTGACCTAATATCGAACAAATCGCAAAAATTTGTATTGGATTATGCTAT
Source organism: Hyphomicrobiales bacterium (assembly GCA_013214985.1). GTDB lineage: Bacteria > Pseudomonadota > Alphaproteobacteria > Rhizobiales > OSC116 > OCS116. The sequence continues at coordinate 1,074 of JABSRY010000140.1, read as the reverse complement.
TTATTTTATGAAATCTAACGGGAAGTTGGCGCCCAAAATATTTAAACTGAAGAATATGGATGTCGGATCTGCAAAAACTATAAATATTAGAAAAAAGCAAATGTTTAAGCTAATTTCTACCCGTAAATACTATTCTGGTGAACATAAATTAGAAATTATACTCAATGGAGCGCGTTACGCGATGCATGATTTTATGTTGGAGATGTAACTAAACTTTAGTCATATATTTTTTGCTCAAAACTATACTAAATTCATTACAAAGTATAATATCATAAGCGATATGAAGCTTTAGTATATGTATGGGGCAAGAAGATGATTGAAGTTGGGCGAGCTTATGAATGATGACCTTTGTGCGTTTTTGGATGTATATTTACATGAAAATGGATTGAGTAAAAATGGTGACAAAGTAAAATTTGTTCATTTTTCGAATAATGAAGAAGATTCTACCGAAGATTTAACCAACCTACTAGCTGGTAGAAAACACGCCGCTTTTAAAATTAAAGATTGGTTTGATAAACAAGAACTTAAGCATGCTGACGTTGGTACTGTCTTAGTTTTTGCAGATTATTATGGCGTTGCCATGGCTATTGTAAAAGTGCGTGAGCTCGAATTTGTTACCTATGGGAATATTACAGAAAGAATTACTAAGGCAATTGCAATTGGTGACGGCTCAATAGATACTTGGAAAGCAAAAAGAGAACGTTATATTAGAAGCAATTGTGAGGTGTTAAATACTGATTTTAATAATGATTTAGAAATGATAATTTTTTGGTTTGACATTATATATTTAAAAAAAATTAATATTATTCACTCATAAAACTACTATTTTTCAAGTTGATATATAATATCGTTCATTGATTCGAACTTTTCTTTTAGCTGACTTTGCATATCGTATAATGCTTGATTATATATATTTGTGCCGAGTTCCTTGGTAAAAAACCCGATTAGAAATTCAGCGTCAAATTGTCCGATCTCTTGATCGAGTTCATTTTCGAAATATTGTTTCATTCCTAAAATAAAATGCCTATATTCATCAATGCGCCAGTTCGTAAATGGATAGGATCCAGATCCATG
>JABSRY010000014.1 GCA_013214985.1 Hyphomicrobiales bacterium | reverse complement strand
ATAGTAGAATCGTGGTGTGTGAAATGCCGAATAAACCCTAAAGTGTGTGAAATGCCGAATTTAATATGAACAAAAATTTTAAACAAACTAACCGCACACCACTTTTACCAGAGAGACATCCTGAACCTGATTTCTTTATTTGTGACATCTTCGATTCAGCGCCAAAATCTGATACGGCATCCATGGAACACCCACTTTTTACACTAGCAACAAAACCTGATATGACAGATCGCCTGTATAAGAATGGTGACAATTACATACGATTGCGACCCTCTCCAGATGGGCTTGCTACTGTTCATGACCGTGATATTCTCATCTACTGTATATCACAATGTATGAACCGCTTAAACAACGGCCAACAAGTACACAAAACCCTTAGATTTAGCGCGCATGATCTTCTTAAAGTGACCAACAGACAAACAAGTAAAAATGGTTATAACCTACTTAAAACTGCGTTAGGCCGACTTCAAGGAACACAAATTGAGACCAACATCATCACTGGTGATATTGAAATAACACAAGGTTTTAGTTTTATAGATTCCTACAAAATAATTTCAGAAACTCGTAATAGTCGTATGCAAGGACTAGAAATTACTCTTTCTGATTGGGTTTTTAACGCCATGCACGAAAAGAGCGGGGACATCCTAACACTCTCCCGCGATTATTTCAGGCTTAGAAAGCCATTAGAACGCCGCCTATACGAGTTAGCAAGAAAATGTTGTGGACAGTCCGCTAAGTGGCACTTTCGCGTTGAGACGCTGCATAAGCGAACTGGTTCAACATCTCGTATTAAAGAATTCAAACGGATGTTGAAAAAAATCATTGATGACAATGACAAACATCATCACATACCAGATTATACTTTTAAAATGGAGGGCGACCTTGTTATTATCCGTCCCCGTGGTGAATTTTCAGAAATCTACAAAGAGCCTGAAACCGTGGACGCTATAGACAAAATTTTCTTGGCATCAAAAACCTTTGACATCGCCCGTAAATTTGCAGGAGGATATGACCTTTATTTTTTAGAAGCTCAATGGCGTGAAATGCTCATGTTTAAAAACGCGATACCTGAAAATGTGGATGCCTCATTTGTAGGCTACGTTAAATGGTATATTACAAAACACGGTCGAGCCTAGTAAAACAGTTTTTATTATGTGGTTTATTGACTAAAAGAACGGTTTGTCCTACGGTATGTCTGTAATCCTTACTGGGACTGGCTTTCAGCCCAAATATCGATTTTAAAAATTAAGTGATTAATTTAATAACCCTTTGAATATAAACAATGTTTTTTATTATTGAATTCATAAATGTTTATATTCAATAATTGGTCGTCCAGATAGGCGGGTATCCCTGCATAAAAGGACTGTTTGTAACGTGGCCATCTACCTTTAGGCTATGCATATCAACGGTTACAGCGATTTCAGTTCGCCCGTTTTGAATTTTATGTCACCATTTGGCTAAAGTCTTTTGTAAGCGATAATTCGATTGAATCTGATAATTTTCCTTCGGAGAAGTCATATTCACCATGTAAGTTTTTTATCATGATTGAAAACGGTCGTTTTTGAGAAAAATAGAATGTGAAAATCATTTCTATGTGGAATATAGTTATTCTATTCTCAAAAATCATTCTTGATATATACTCTCGAATAAAGCATAATCAAGATGAGTTTTAAGAATTATTTGGATATAAATAATGTTGATCGGTTACGCGCGAGTTTCAAAAGAAGATCAAGACCTCCGTTTACAAATAAACGCGTTGCAAGAAATTAATTGTGAACGCATTTTTGAAGATAAAGCCTCAGGAACCAAGGCCAACAGGCCAGGTTTGCAAGATGCACTCTCCCATTTACGTAAAGGTGACGTTCTCGTTGTTTGGAAGCTTGATCGCTTGGGGCGGACAGTAAAAGGTTTGGTAGATCTGATGACAATTTTAGAGGAAAAACACGTTCAGTTTAAAAGTATCACGGATGGCATCGATACAACGACAACGGCAGGTAAATTTTTCTTCCACATGATGGCTTCAATGGCCCAGATGGAAGTAGATTTAATTGCGGAGAGAACGAAAGCCGGGTTGGATGCTGCTCGAAAACTTGGACGTATTGGCGGCAGAAAAAGAAAAATGACGAAGGGGAAAATCAGAGCCGCTAAAAATCTATTTGCACAAGGTATGCTCCCAAAAGATATAGCCCAAAATCTTGAAATTTCCATTCCAACTCTATACAGATGGATTCCTGCTCATGAACAAATTAATCAGGATATTAAATGAACAATGAAAAACGTCGTTTTTAGCAAAACGGGCGAACTGAAATCGCTGTAACCGTTGATATGCATAACCTAAAGGTAGATGGCCACGTTACAAACAGTCCTTTTATGCAGGGATACCCATTTTGGGCCTGTTGGTACAATCTGGGTTACCGTCGTATTTTTAACTCGTTCAATTTCCGCATCGATGTGAGTTTCAACACCTTGTACAAATTCTGTCACTGACATGGTTTCCGCGCGCACTTGCTCTAGTTGTTCATGCCAAAGAGCGGTTAAATCTGGTAAAGTTGCAATTTCAGGTAATTGGTCGAAAAAAGTGTTCCCCAGGACAGTAGAGCGCACTTTTTTACTTTTTTCTTCGATAAATCCACGTTTAAATAATTGCTCTATAATGGCACTGCGAGTGGCGGCTGTACCAATACCACCATGTTCCCCTTTAACGCCCTTGTCTTTGTCTAGTAATAGCTTTTTGATACGGGGATCTTTTACATATTTAGACACGCGTGTCAGGTCTTTTAATAATGCGGACATGGTATACAAAGGGAGCGGCTTAGTCGCTTTAGCTTCGATGTAAGCATTGTCACAATCAAGCTTGGAATTGGCGACCACCCATTCTAAATCATCCTTACACTCTGAAACTTGATTAATTTCATCATTACCAACGTCATTTGTATAGAGCGCTTTCCAGCCGTTTCGAACCATAACATTTGAAGTAGTATGAAATAGATAACCAGAAATATCAATATCGATTATTGTCTGCTTATATTGATATTTTGGATAAAATTGTGCGATATATGCCCGCGCAATTAATTGGTATATTTTTGCTTCATCCGCGTTAATATTATTTAAATTTTTGACAGCCGCGGTCGGAATAATAGCATGATGCGCACTGACATTTTTTGAGTTAAACGCCCGACTTTTGATCTGAGTATCGCCCGCTAAAGCCGCCTTAGACAATATTGAAGACGTTCTCGAAATTGCCTTTAACACTTCAGGGGCTTCGCTATGCTGATCATCATTCAAATAGCTAGAGTCAGAACGGTTGTAAGTGGCGTTGTTGCACGGATATAAAATTCTATGATATACTGGGTGCATATTAATGACCCAAGAATTATTTTATGCCGTATAAATTTAATGCTAATTATCAAGATAAGTTTGAGAAGAAGCGCTATCGTGTGGTTAACTGGCCTGAGTATAATGAAAGCCTTCGTCAACGCGGTGATATAACGGTTTGGTTGAGTGATGATGTGGCAGATGCATGGATCACACAAAAACGCACTAGCCCAGGTGGACAAGGTGTTTATTCGGAACTGGCTATTATGACCTGCTTAACATTAGGCGGAATTTATAACCAAGCGCTCCGCCAAACAGTAGGACTGATGCGCGGTTTACTGCGTCTGATGAAATTAGATGTTCCTGTTCCATGCTTTTCAACTTTATCACGCCGAAGCTCTGGGTTAAAGCTTCCTGTAAAATTCAAATTCTTAAAAGATGTGCCTATCCATTTGGTGGTAGACAGTACAGGATTAAAGATATTTGGCGAAGGTGAATGGTTACACAAAAAACATAAAGTAAAGGCTAAGCGTAAGTCATGGCGTAAGCTGCACCTTGGACTGGATCTTACAACAGGAGATATTGTTTGTTCGGATCTAACCAAGGAAGACATAGGCGATCCAACAGCTTTAGCTGATCTTCTTGATCAGATAGATCAACCAGTCTGTAAATTTTTAGCGGATGGTGCTTATGATGGGGCGCCGACTAGTGATTTATTGATTAAGCGTTTTGGTAAAAATATACAGATTGTTATTCCACTACCCAAAACGGCGATACTCAGTCCATTCTTTGAGACAGCCCCTTCCATTAGGGATCAACATATATTAGAGATTAACGATAAGGGCCGGATAGGTTGGCAAAATAGAAGTGGGTATAATCAACGCAGCCGCGTAGAAACCCAAATGGGCCGATGGAAAGCAGTTATTGGATCTAAGCTGAAAGCTCGTAATTTCCTAAATCAGAAAACGGAAGTTAGAATTGGCACCTACATTTTAAACAAAATGACAGAACTGGGTAGGCCAATGTTCAAGGTTATCGCTTGAGTTGATTCAACGGGTAAGGGAAAACTCAACCTTCCGTTATATCCATGCAACAACGCCTAAAAAACCCATACACCACTTTTAGCTATAGCTCTTAATAATCGGTGGTTTGAAACCGAGACATATGGAAATCAAAAATTTACATCAAATTCTCATTATTTGTAACAGAGCCCCAAATTGTACTATAGAAGCTAGCAACTTGCATATTTAAAACTTGATTTTGTATATAAAATAATATAGTAAATATCATTAAGCACTTTAAAGCTTACAAAAAAATAAAATCCGTAACTGAAAACGAACGGTTCAATCAATTATAATTGGAGGAGAAAATGAAGATCAAAAATACAATGCTAACGCTAGTATTCGTTGCAATGTCAGCTGTACCAGCCTTATCGGCAGAGATCGAACTTAGACTAGCACATGTTGCAGCTGAGTCTGAGCCTTTACACGCCGCAGCAGTTTTTTTTGCTGATGCTGTTGAAAAACGTTCGAAGGGAAGAATTTCTATTACCGTTCACCCTTCAGGCCAGCTTGGCAGCAATGCAGAAGTTTATGAACAAGTAAAAGTTGGAGCCCCAATTATTCAAGTTTCTGACCCTGGTTATTTGTCGGATTATGAACCAAATTTTGGCGTTCTGAACGGGCCCTATCTTTTAGAAGACCCGGCCGATTTCCAAAAACTTTTGAATTCAGATCTTTATGCTGAAATGATCGCTGGCGTTCGCAAAACTGGCAATTTCGAAGTGCTTTCTATGAACTGGCTGTTTGGTGCCAGACACATCATTTCAAATCGAAGTGTTACCAACCTAGACGAAGCAAAAGGTTTAAAAATTCGCGTTCCACCAAATGTAATGTGGATTGAAACCATGAAAGCGATGGGTGCCGACGGCATTCAAATTGCGTGGGCGGAAGTGTATACTGGGCTTTCATCAGGTGTAGTTGCGGCTGCTGAAGCACCATTAGCATCGATATGGGGTGCAAAGCTCTATGAGTCGGCTAAAGAAATTTCAATGACTGGTCACTTCAAAGCATTCGTTGGTTTAGCAATGAATTCGGACTTGTATGCCTCTTACCCTGAAGACATCCAGACTATTTTATCTGAAGAAGCCGTGGCAGCGGGCATTATGATAACCAATCTGGTTCTCCGTTCTGAAGCTGAATATCGAGCAAAACTTGAGGCTGAAGGCGTTACCTTCCACACTGCTGTCGATGTTGAGGCTTTTCAAAAAGCCACCGCATCAGTCTATGAGCAGTTCCCAAAATGGTCAAAAGGGCTTTATGCGCGCGTACGCAAAGTGTTAGACAACTAAAACTCCATCCAATGCATCATAGTTGGTGCTCCGGATGATGCATTGGAGCAAATAATGTTATATCAACTCACTAAATTTTTGGAAAAACTTGAAGACGTCACAGCTGCTCTTGCCCTAGTAATTGTTCTATTCAGTGTAATCTGGGGTATCTTGTCAAGATTACTACCCGTTGAAACCGCTGTTTGGAGTATAGAGCTATCTGGTGTTGTCTTCACCTGGGCAGTATTCATCGGCTCATCCGCTGCTTATCGTCGTGGAATGCACGTTTCAATTCCAATTATCATCGACTTATTGCCAAAAGTTTTACATTTTTTAATTTTCATAATTGTTCAAATCATTGTTTTCATTTTTCTACTATACGTCGTATATTTATCTGGTTTACTTATGATTGAATCCGCAAACCGACCTTCACCTGTTCTCAGGATTCCATTTACTTTTGTTTATTTACCCGTCGCGTTATCATGCCTCTCTATAGCTTTAACAACTGCCCGATTGGGCTTTGAGAAAATCAAAACTCTACAAACAAAAAAGGGGGACTAAATTATGGGATGGTATCCAATTATATTACTATTATTACTTCTTGCACTAAATATGCGGGTCGCGTTTGCTGTTTCACTTGCAGGAATGTTTTTCTTTCTAATGTCACCAAATATTCCTACAGAACTGTTTATTCAACGCTTTGTTTCGGCAACGCATTCTTTCCCCTTACTTGCAGTTCCATTCTTCGTTCTCGCTGGTGTAATCATGAATGCATCTGGTGTTACCAGAAGGTTGATGGCTTTGGCTGATGTCTTCGTTGGCCATCGGATTGGTGGGCTTGCAAAAGTAAATATATTGTTATCAACTTTGATGGGTGGAATGAGCGGTTCCGCAAATGCAGATGCGGCAATGCAGAGTAAAATTCTTGTTCCAGAAATGACCAAAGCTGGGTACGATAAAGCGTTTTCGACGGCTGTAACGGCAAGCTCTTCAATTATCAGCGCAATAATTCCTCCTAGTATTGGCCTCATTCTGTTTGGGTATCTGGGAAATGTTTCCATTGGCAAATTATTTGTCGCGGGCTTAATTCCTGGGGTCATATTATGCGTTGGATTAATGCTAGTAGCGGGTCACGTCTCAAAAATCCGAGGTTACGCACCAAAACGATCTGTTGCCGCCGACTGGTTCGAACGTCGGTCAGTGCTTCTTGAATCATTTTGGGCAATATTACTTCCTATCGGAATTATATCAGGAATTCGTTTTGGTTTTTTCACCCCCACTGAGGCGGGCGCTGCTGCAGTGGTTTATGCTAGCATTGTCGGATTTTTCTACCGCGAGCTTACAATTGCAAAGCTTCCCGAGATATTTCTTGAGGCTGTTCTAGCGACATCAATTGTTATGTTGATTATATGTGCAGCTACTTCACTTGGATACTATATGTCTTGGGAACAAATCCCAAAACAAGCTGCAGAATTTCTTTTGTCAATATCAGATAACTCGCTCATATTGCTGTTGCTAATAAACGCATTATTATTGTTTATTGGCCTCTTCCTTGAAGGAAGCGCAGGATTAATTTTATTGACTCCAATTCTTGTTCCAGTCGTCGCTACAACAGGCATCGATCCAGTACAATTCGGCATCGTTATGGTTCTCAATTTAACGATTGGAGGTCTTACCCCCCCAATGGGCACCCTAATGTTTGTATCATGTTCAATAACTGGCGTATCAATAGCTGAATTTACACGCGCCGTTATCCCATTTTTCGCGATGCTTGTTGGAATTCTATTACTTCTCACATTTGTGCCAGCTTTTACGACCATGTTACCAAATCTCATATTTGGGTGAATTGAATTGAGAAGCGTGATTTTATCCAATAATGCGTCGTTATTTTTGCTCCACCAAAAATAGTTCTGCCACAAAAAACTTAATTGCAAATATGTTTGGCCTTGCCCCAATTTTGATTCTATTTATGCATAGAGATCCCTCGCCAAATCATTTAATCATTTTTAGGGTTCAATTCCCCGCCCCTTGGGGCGTAGAATATTCGCATGAGCGAATATATTGATAAGAGCCATAATGTTACAGTGTTGCTTTATCACCTTGTGTTTCCCACGAAATATCGTCGAGCGTTTTTCTATGGACAGGTTGATGAAGTGTTACGCGATGTGTGTTTGAAGATCGAAGATCGTTACCAAATGAAATTTTTGGAAATTGGCACGGACGAGGATCATGTGCATTTTTTGGTGCAATCAATCCCGACATATCCTGTAACAAAGTTGGTAACGATCATCAAAAGTATAACCACGCGCGAAATATTTCGATTATGTCCTCATGTCAAAAAGCAGCTTTGGGGCGGAGAATTTTGGAGTGACGGATATTTTGCTTCTACAGTAGGGAAGCATGGAGATGAGGGGACGATAAAGCGATATGTCCAAAATCAAGGAAAGGAATATTCACAGCTACACGAAGACAGGCAACTCTCAAGGTTCTAATACCCCGCTGCTTGCAGCGGGGTTCTTCATTTTGTGTTAATTTGCAATTTTTTCTTTGTTTAATGCCATTTACAGCCTTAATCCGTTTAATGATGAATTGGGTCTGACATGATTAAAATCATGTCGCCAATTTGCCAATATTCTACGTACATGATATAAATCTTCAAACAGGGTTTCGTTTAGCCACTCATCACGTAGTTTGCAGTTAAAACTCCCAACAGAGCCCTAGTTTTAACGTTTGCAAAATAACAGCTAGTGCATTAGGTATAAATTACCAATATTCGCAGAACATATATATGAGTTTGATTTGAAATGAAAAATGACAAGATTACCGATGAAACTGAGAAATATAAAGCACCCGCGCTTGATAAAGGTTTGGATATATTAGAAACACTCTCCGCAGCAAATTCTGGGTTAACTCAATCAGAATTGGCACGTTGCCTCAAGCGCTCAGTTGGAGAAATCTTTAGAATGTTAATGGTTTTGCGCAAACGAAATCTAATTGAATTAGACGAGTTAAACGATCGATATTTTCTAACGACCAAATTATTTGAAATGGCTCATAAAACGCCTATTATTAAACGCTTAACCTCTGCTGCAACACCTATCATGGAGCAAATGGCAATTAAATGTAATCAATCCATTCACCTTTCAGTACATTCTAACAAAAATGTTCTAATTGTGGGACAAGTCGATAATCCAGGCAATAACGTGTTTAGTATTCGGGTTGGGGCGCGTACCGATGTTTGGAACACATCCTCTGGGCGACTCATACTTGCCAATAAAAAAGATGGTGAAATTAAAAACTTTATAAAAAAATCACCTCATCCCGATGGACTTATTTTTCAGGATTTGATAAAATATTTTAAAGAAATTCGCCAGAATAAATGTGAAATAAGCCCAAGTTATGTGGTGAAAGGAATAACCAACATTAGCGCACCTATATTTGATCATGACGGTTATGCAGTCGCAGCATTAACAATTCCTTATCTTGAACGATTGGTTAAGCAAGTTTCAATTGATGAATGTACTCAATTCTTAGTTGAGGCTAGTCAAACATTATCAAAACACATTGGTGGCAAAAAATATTAGTGGTAAAATTGTCGGTTTAGACTTGGTAATTTAGTCCCTTGTTGTTTATTGGCGATAAAACACGCTTCGACCAAGGCCATGGTGCCTAAAGCATCTTCAGTTGATGAAACAAGCACAGAATCCTCACCGCTCACAACGCGCTGTAAATTGCTCATTGTTCCTATAAATGCATCAGGGAACCACTCTCCTGCTAACTGAATTTGTTGCCAATCTGCACCATCACTAGCCAACCATAGCTCATCAGGCTCACCTTTTGGATAATTTAAATTTATACCGATTTGGGCATGAATGGCGCCTTTTGAACCTTCTATACGTATGTTAGAAGCTTGAAATTTATTGCCATATATATGGTTATGATTGATTGACATTAAACATCTTAAATCATCACCATAATCCAAAATAGTGCTCGTTCTGGTTTGAGCAAACTCTGGATTTCTCTTATCGGCCATAGTTTTTGCAAAAACCGAATTGGGTTCACCAATAAATGCTCTGATTAGATCTAAATAATGTATACTGTGGACTGCTATCTCTACCCTTTGTAATTTTCTAAGAAATGGAAACAGTGACCAGGGTGTATTTACGTTTAAATGCACCTCAACTTCTAATATTTCGCCCAATAGTCCTTGGCCAATAATGTCTTTCACGGCCAGCATTTGCGGGCTAAAACGCAGTTGAAAATTAACCGCAGAACTCAATTTTTTACTCTGGCATAGCATAAGTATTTCTTTAGCCTGAGTAAAATTTTCTCCCATTGGTTTCTGAATTAGAACCGCCGCTTCATCTGGCAATTGTTTTAAAACTTGAGATATTGCACTTGGCGGCAAGGCAAGGTCATAAATAACATCGTTGCCGAGAGAGACCGCGTCTTCAATGCTGCTATAAACCGATTTTACGTTCCATTCTTTGGCAACAGTCGCGGCGCGATTAATATCTAAATCATATATTCCCTCCACTTCAAATTTGGCTTTTTTATAAGCCGGCAAATGTGCGTCTGTAACAATGCCGCCGGTGCCGATAATTACAATAGGTTTGGTTTGAGCTGGTGCGTCCCAGTTCTGTTTAAATTGTGTCATTATTCATCTCCTCAATTTCAACCAATAAAATATGCTCGCAATATAAAACAACTTTTTTGTCTTGGTTGATAACGCGGCAAGCCTCGACTACAAAACCATAACCTGGCCTTTTATCATGAACCCTCTTACTCATAATTTCTACTTCAGTATGGATAGTATCACCAATAAATACCGGGCATGGAAACCTTAATTTATCGTAGCCATAAGTCATCGCAACTGGATTTAATAATGTTGCAGTTAACCCAATGCCAATAGAAAAGGTCATTGTACCATGGGCAATACGTTTTTTAAAATCCTGCTGGGCACAGAACACTTCGTCCATATGATGTGGGAAAAAATCACCCGTATGGCCAGCATGGAAAACAATATCTGCTTCACTAATTGTTCTGCCATAAGTTGTCCGTAAATTATTTATTTCATATTGTTCAAAATATATTTTCTGTTCCATTTCTACTCCTTATCAATGTTGAAATGACCATAACTCATTTTTTATTAATTTTAAATATAAAATATAATTTGACATATAAAAATATGTTATCTAGTGTAATCCCATAATAAATAGGGGCAATATGACTTTAAAAGATAGCGATAAAAATTCACCAAAAATTGATATGCCTGAATCCCACAATAATATTCCTGTATGGAACGCCGAAAATTGGTTTTACGAGGACTTTGAAATAGGTCAAATTATTAGAACATTGCGGCGCACCATTTCAGAGGGTGAAGCCATGGCATTCAATACCTTGGTTGCCGATTTGCACCCTTATGTGGCCGATGAATATTTTGCCAAAAATCAAGGTATTTTTGGCCGCCGTCTAGTAGCAGGTGCCCAAGTTTTCTCGTATGGTTTGGGGCTTGCTGCAACAAATTGCGTTAATAGTTTTTCATATGGGTATGATAAATTACGTTTCATTAAACCAGTTTTTATTGGCGACACCATTTACACCATCAGAGAAAATCTTTCAAAAATTCCTAAATATGACGAAATGGGTTTGGTAAAGGTAAGCTACAAAGTTTTCAAACAAAAAGGCGAATTGGCTTTGTATTGCGAACATTTAATGACGGTAAAATATATAAATCCTCAAGATTTTGTGTCAACGGGTAACCAAAATGGATAAAACGATTGAGCTAAACGGTATGACATGGGATCACACACGTGGTTACGACCCGCTTGTGGTGACATCTCATATTTTTTGCGAAACTCATCCAAACTCAAATATTAATTGGCAAAAAAGGTCGCTTCAAGCCTTTGCTGACGAGCCATTAGATGCTATGGCTCGGGAGTTTGATTTAATCGTTATCGACCACCCACATTTGGGTGAAGCGGCTAAGTCGGGCATGTTAGTGGCGTTTAACGACATATGCACCCAAGCAGAACTTAATACTCTGGCTCAACAATCCACTGGTGTATCACATGAATCCTATGAATTTGAAAATAAACAATGGGCATTGGCGATAGATGCAGCCACTCCCGTCGCAGCCTATCGGCCAGATTTACTACAAGATATACCCCAAACCTGGCAACAAGTGATTACTTTATCCCAACAAGGTTCTGTCCTTTGGCCACTCATACCCATAAATGCATTGATGAGCTTTTTCAATTTGTTGGCAAATATAAATTGCCCGTTTGGTGAAGGTTCAATTGGTGCCGAAACCGATACAGCGGTGACCATATTAGAACAGATGAGACTGGTGAGTGATAACATTCCAAAACAGTGTTTTAATATGGATCCAATTGATGCCTATGAATGGCTCTCAAGCAGGTCTTCTCATAGTTATGTGCCGTTTTTATATGGTTATAGCAATTATTCCAGAACTGGGTTTCGCCCGCATTTGGTTAAAGTTGCCAACATCCCTTGCCTAGGTGATGATGGACCAATAGGATCTCCCGTTGGTGGCACTGGCATTGCCATCTCTAAATACTGCAAGAATATCGAAATGGCAAAACAATATGCATTATGGATTGCTTCTGCCGATTGTCAAAAAGGTGTCTTTTATCGGGCTGGCGGCCAACCTGCCAACCTTGTAGCTTGGAAAGATGAGCTCTGTAATCAAGACAGTCATGGGTTTTTCAAAGATACATTAGAGACACTCGAAAAATCCTACCTTCGCCCCCGGCATAATGGCTATATGGCGTTTCAGGATATTGCGGGCGATATAATTTTTGACTTTTTGACCAATAATAAATCTGCAAAAGCCACATCCCAAAAAATAAATGATGAATATCAGCGGAGTCTAGACCATGAATAAAGTATCTGATATGACAGAATTTGAAGCAAAAGATGCAAAACTATTGGATCAAATCCTGGTTGTAGATTTTAGCCAATTTTTAGCAGGGCCACTCGCTGGCTTAAAACTTGCTGATTTTGGCGCAAGAGTCATAAAAATAGAGCGCCCAGAAGTTGGCGATCTTTGTCGCAACTTGTATCTATCTGATGTCGATGTGAATGGGACCAATACACTATTTCATGCCATTAACCGCAACAAACAGAGCTATAGCGCCGATTTAAAAAATCCTAAAGATTTGGCTAAAATAAAGCAATTGATAAAGAAAGCTGATGTGGTCATTCAAAACTTTAGACCTAACGTAATCAAACGGTTAGGGTTAGATTATGATTCAGTGAAAGGGTTAAATCCAAACATTATCTACGCTTCAGTTACTGGCTATGGCGCTACTGGCGAATGGCATGAACTTCCTGGCCAAGATTTACTCGCTCAGGCCAAATCCGGGCTCATGTGGTTAAGTGGTGACGCCGATCAACCGCCAACACCAATGGGTCTGGCCGTGGCCGATCAACTTGCTGGCAACATTTTGGTGCAAGGCATATTGGCAGCTTTGGTAAGCCGGTCTCAAACTGGTCAGAGCTGTTTGGTTGAAACGAGTTTAATTGAAGTTCTGTTAGATTTTCAATTTGAAGTTTTGACAACTTATATGAATGATGAAGAAAAACGCCTACCCAATAGAAGCAGCATTAACAATGCACATGCCTATCTGTCTGCACCCTATGGCGTTTATCAAACAAAAGATGGCTTTATTGCATTGGCGATGATGCCTGTTGATGGTTTGGCTGAAATGATAAGTTGCGAGGCACTTAAAAATAATTCAAACCCGAAAGAATGGTTCAGTAAAAGAGACATAATTAAACAAGTCCTTGTAGATCATTTCAAATTACAACCAAGCCAATATTGGATGGATATTTTTGTAAAAAATGATGTTTGGGCATCAGAAGTATTGGATTGGAAATCATTGTTTAAATCAGAGGGGTTTAAACAACTTGATTATATTCAAGAATTATCACTTGATAACGGTCAAACCATTAAAACCACACGCTCACCATTAACAATAAATGGGAACGTTTTATCGAGTACTATAGCAGCTCCATCAATCGGAGAACATAATCAACTTATTGATGAGGAATATGGTTTGACTCCACATTATAAGTTTCAAAATCAACAAAAGGGAGAGTGAAATGAAAATGAAACAGAAATTATTATGCACAATCGCAACAGGATTGATTGCGGCCCTAAGTATGGAACAGGCCGCCTTTGCTGAAGGGGAATTTAAAGGGCAAACATTACGGGTAAAACTCATTGGCGGTGCCCAATATGAACCTCTATATGCTCTTATTCCAAGTTGGGAGAAAGCAACAGGCGCAAAAGTTAATATTCTAAGCCGTAAAAATCATTTTGAATTGGATCGTGAAATCAAACAAGATATTGCCAGTGGCCTTATAGATTGGTGTGTGGGTTCAAACCATACCAGTTTCGCCCCACAATATGGTGATTTATATATCGATCTAAACGATGTTGTTTCAAAAGATATATTGGCAACATTTGTTCCAAATGCGTTGAAATCTTCAACCGTTGACGGCCGTTTGGTGCAATTGCCGCGTCATTCGGATGTATCAAATTTATATTACATCAAGTCACTATTTAACAATGAAGATAACAAAAAGGGTTTTAAAGAAAAGTATGGTTATGAGCTATCTCCACCTGAAACATGGAACCAAGTTAGAGATCAAGCCATATTCTTTGCTGACCCACCAAACTTTTATGGCACGCAATTTGTAGGTAAAGATGAAGCAATTACAGGTCGTTTCTATGAAATGTTAGTGGCCGAAGGTGGTGCAATATTTGATAATGAAGGTCGTCCAATCTTCAATTCAGACGCTGGCATTAGAGCTCTTTCATGGTTTGTCGATCTGTATAAGTCTAAAGCCGTTCCTGTAGGAGTGCCAAATTATTTATGGGATGATACTGGCTTAGGTTTTGCTTCAGGCACTGTTGCACTTAACTTAGATTGGGCTGGTTGGGCGAGTTTTTTCAACAATCCAGAAAACTCAAAAATTGCCGGTGACATTGGCATCATTCGGGCGCCAAAAGGTAGTAGTGGCAAACGTACCGGCTGGTCGGGCTCACATACATTCTCAATTACAAAATCATGCGAGACGCCAAAAATCGCTGCTTCATTCATTGAGTTTTTAACCAATTATGATGCACAAATGGTGGAAGCAAGAACAGGCCTATTACCAACACGTAGCAAAGTTTGGGATGATATAGTGACTGAGTTTAAAGCAAGCGATAATGCATTTATGGTCGATATATTTAAAACCTACAAATCATCAATGGCTGAAGATGCATTCACCGTGCCACTTATTCCGGAATGGATAGAAGTGTCCAATACTTTGTGGCCAAATCTACAGGCTGCTATAGTCGGCGACAAAACTGTTAAACAGGCTTTAGATGATGCTGCAAAAGCTGCAACAGAAGTTTTGGAAGATGCAGGTAGGATTTAGAAAATACTAATGCCACTTTGGTGGTCAATCGTTTTTTCTCAATTGACCCCCAGTTTTTTAAAGTGAGAAATATGTCAATAATATCACTAAAATTCAACGCCATTATACAGTCAAAAAAGAGCTTACCCTATCTATTGCTTTTACCAGCTATAATCGTCATTTTAAGCGTCGTACTTGTTCCGCTTTTATTTTCCTTCTACACAAGTTTCACACCGTTCAAACTGACCAAGCCCGATACTCTATTTATATTCATTGGATTTAAAAATTACATTCGAATATTTTCGGATATGGCGTTTTGGGTTGCTTTTGGCCGCACAGTTTTATTTTTAGCTGTAGTCATAAACTTAGAGTTTTTATTTGGTCTATTAATCGCTTTGATGATTAATAAAATCACCTTTGGTAAAAGAATTTTACGCACCATTATGATGTTTCCAATGATGTTTTCGCCTATATTGGTGGGGTTTCAATTTAAATTTATTTTTAACGACAATATTGGAATATTAAATAACGCTTTACAATCATTAGGAGTTACTGACCAAGCCATAGCATGGCTGGTTGATAGATGGTTGGCATTTGGCGCCATATCATTCGCCGAAATATGGATGAGCACCAGCATTTTTGCAATTTTGCTCTTAGCTGGACTATTTTCAATGCCGCAAGAGCCTCATGAGGCCGCGCAGGTAGATGGTTGCAATTCATGGCAAATCTTCAGACATATCACTTTGCCATTTATAATGCCATTCGCCTTCATTGCTATGACAATAAGGTCCTTAGACGTGGCTAGAGCATATGACATTGTTGATGTAATGACAGGTGGCGGGCCTGCTGGGCGCACCGAATTATTATGGACAATGATTGCCCGCACTGGTTTTGACAATGCCCAAATGGGGCGAGCAAATGCCATGGCTTACGTTTCTATTATACTTTCTATTTTATTCACTTATTATTTCTTTAGAAAAATCATTGCAACTCGCAAAGCTATGGGAGGCGACACATAATGAAAAAAATAAAAAATATAACCAATTGGGTGGCCACATTTGCGGTAATGTTAATTATATGTATTCCTGGTTTATGGGTCGTCTTATCGGCTTTCAGACCCAACAGAGAAATATTAGCTAAGCCTGCTATTTGGATACCAGAACATTTATCATTCGACAATTTTATTGCCATTTTTGGTGGCGGCAAAGCGCTCATCGCTATCCCCGTACCAGCCTATTTTATTAACTCACTAGTCATTGCTTTTACAAGCACTTTCGTTGCCATTATAATTGGTATGTCAGGTGGTTACGCCTTTGCAAGATTTCGCTTTAGGTTTAAGGACAGCATATTTTTGGG
>JABSRY010000139.1 GCA_013214985.1 Hyphomicrobiales bacterium | reverse complement strand
TCCAATTAACCCATCTGTTTTTGTATAAAAATTATCTGACATAATTATTCCTCTCGAAAAGATCTATATGCAGCATCAACTATTGGGCTGATGATATAATCAGCAAGAGTCCTTTCGCCTGATATAAAAAACACATCAACAGGCATGCCTGGGTAAAGTTCTATTCTATTTTTAAATTGACTAAAGTTTTTTTCATTAACAATAAGTCTCACTGCAAAATATTGTTGTCCAGTTAATTTATCAATTAAAACATCGCCAGATACAGATGTCACAATGCCATCTATTTTAGGAACTTTTTTTGTTTTATAAGCAGATAGTTGAATTTTCGCGATAGTTTTTGGTCTAACAACATCGATATCTTGAGGGCTCAATCTGGCCTCAACAATTAATTGGTCATTATCAGGTATGATATCGAGTATACGCATGCCAGGAGAAATTACAGCTCCTTTTGTATGAACTTGCAAGTCTAAAACTCGACCTGAAACAGGGGCCTTAATCACTGTTCTCTTAATTCTATCTTGGAGCGTTATAAGTTGCTGTTCTAGATTTAATAGCTTGGTGGTTGTGGTTTGAATTTCATTAAGGTTATTTTTTTGAAACTCATTCAACAATTCGTTTTTTTCTAATCCAATACTCATAACAATTTCTTTTAATTTAGCGATTGTTGGCTTTATATTTTCAATTTCACCCTCTAGTAATACAATTTGTTTTTTTTGCTCAATGAGGCTTGTGTTTGAAATAATACCCTTTTCATTTAAATTAGTGGAGTTTACCAAAAGCTGTTTGTTTAATTTAAGATAATTGACTTTGGATTTATGCAGCGCTTTCAGTCCGATAATTTCGTTCAAGGTTTGTCTTTTTTTTGAATTTAATATTTTTTCTTTGTTAGATAAAGATAACCTATTATTTTCAAAAACATCTTGATGAATATTAATGTAATAATTTTTTCTATCGTCAGGAATATCAAATGATTTAACAACTGAAAATTCAATCTCTTTCAAATTGTTTTTTTCAGCAAATAGGCGAGCAAGTTGGGCTTTAAAATTTAGTATTTGATCTCTAATTGGGTTCATTTCAGATAAATGGGATAAACTTTGTATGACTATTATTGTATCGTTTTCATTTATAGATTGTCCCTCTTTGACCAAAATACTTTGTATGATGCCACCTTCATAATGTTGTACGATTTTCCTATTTAAATCCAAAATTATTTTCCCTGGTGCAATAGCAGCAGAATTTAAAGGAGCAAATATTGTCCATACAACTAATATGGTTAATATTGGCATGAATAAATATAGACCAACGTTTAATGGTGCCTTACCAACATTAATGTATTCATATTTAAAAATATTCATTATTTAATTCTCAAAATCATCAATAATTATCAGCCAATTTTAGCTGTGAGTTTTTTTAATACCTTGTCTTTAGTATCAAATAAAGCTATCTGGCCGTCTCGTAAGACCATTATTCGGTCAACATGGTTCAATAGGGCAGGTCTGTGTGCTATTGTCAGAGTAGTTATATTTTTTTGCTTGGCATTTTTTATACACTGTGTGAGAGCGTGTTCACCTTCCGTGTCAAGACTTGAATTTGGTTCATCTAATATCACGATTTTTGGGTTTCCATAAAATGCTCTTGCCAAAGCAATTCTTTGGCGTTGCCCTGAAGACAAGTTCATCCCATTGGATATAACATTGGTTTGATAACCATCTTCAAAGGAAGACAAAATATATTTATGTATATTGCTTATGGTTGCAGCATCGATGATATCTTTGTCTGTAGCCTTTTTATCCATCCGTGCAATATTTTCTTTTATCATGCCATCAAACAATTCAATAGATTGTGGCAAATACCCCATATTTGATGCTAGTTGTTGACTATTCCACTGATGAATTGCTGCCCCATCGATATTAACGTCCCCTTTTGTTGGGTTTAGTACACCGACGAGCAATCGAGCCAAAGTTGTTTTACCTGATCCACTTGGCCCAATAATGCCTATTGCTTCACCTGGTGTAATTTGAATATTAATGTCTTTAATCAACCATTTTTGACTGGTTGGTTCTTGATAAGATAGATTATTTGTGGTTATTGCCCCTTCAGGATCAGGAAGTTCTATTTTGGTATTTGCTGATTGATTAAACATGAAGATTTCAGATAATCGTAAATATGATTGTTTAACATTTGTTAAGCCTTGATATATGTTGACAGAGGCATCAAAAGGCCCCAATGCTTTGCCCGCTAAAATGTTAACGGCAATAATAGCACCAGCCGACATACTACCGTTTATGACTAACCAAGCACCTAATCCTGTTAAAATAATTTGCAATGTCATTCGGTATGTTTTAGTAAAATTCACAATTACAGTTGCCCAACTATTGGCAATGAAGTTGGAATGTAAATTATTTTGGTTGTGAATTTGCCAATTTTCTTTTAAATTTTCTATTAAATTCATGGCCTTTATTACTTCTGCATTCTTTATTATATTCTCTAGCATTTGCATAGAATGGACATGTTGTTCATTGGCTTCCCCAAATTCTTTTGCTGGGATTTTTTGAGAAAAATATGCCAATATAAGTAATATTATTGCTCCCATCACAACAACAATACCAATCGTTAAATTGATAATAAATAGTGTGATAAAAAATATAATTGCCCATGGGGCATCAAATATACTCGCCAAGGTTGGTGAAGTAATAAATTGACGTATTGCCCCGAGGTCTCGAATAGGCTGAGCGCCAACCTTAGGATTGTGTAAGCAAGCGGTCACCATATTATCTATTATATTGTCAGATAGATGATCAGCTAACCATCGTCCAATTTGTGCAAAGATGAGCGATCTTAGCACTTGTAAGATGCCCGTAAACAGTAACGCAGCAACAACTATTATTGTCAACATTAATAAAGTGTTAGATGATCCACTGGACAAAACTCGGTCTAAAACTTGCATAGAATAAATAGGAGTTGCAAGCATAAGCATATTGATAACAAAACTAAATAATAATGCACCAAAAAATAGAGAACGGCACTTTAAAAGTGCCGCTTTAATAGGGTTAATATCGTTCATAATTCAAACTCAAAATGTGAATTGATCTTGACTTATAGATTCTTGATTGCCGTCAAAACGTATCATGAAGTCTTGATTTTTTATAGAAATATCCGTTACACCATCGTGATATTTGATCGTTAAATCATCAAACATTATATTCAATTTACTAAAATCAATTTTATCTTGATTAAGGTCAAAATCATCAATGACATCAAATGCAGATTTTCGACTATCATTCAAGTTTTGATAGACAAATACATCATTACCTGCACCACCAATAAGATAATCACCTCCAGCTTGACCAATAAGGATATCATTCCCTTCACCAGCTCTTATGACATCGTTACCATCTCCGCCATAATTTTCATCATCGCCAGAACCGGAGATTATAATATCATTGCCCTTGCCACCCTCAATATAGTCGTTACCACTTGTTGATGTAATGTTATCTTTTCCATCTCCTCCAAACAATCGATTATCGCCAATCCCCCCTTCGATAAGATCATCCCCGCCTTCGCCGTAAATTTCATCATCACCATGACCACCGATAATATGATCGGCACCATCTCCACTATTTATTATGTCCCTATTGGTTCCACCATAAATTAAATCGCTGCCCTGGTAACTTATAATTCTATCGCTGCCTGAGCCGCCATAAATGAGGTTGTTATCTGTTGAACCAACGATATAATCACCGCCAGCACCACCATGGAAGAAGTTCTTGCCAGAATATGCGCTGAGATGGTCAAATCCATCCTGGCCCATTATATAATCATTTCCGTTTCCACCGCGAATGATATCATTTTCAGCACCACCAAAGAGTCTATCGTTCTGGTTGCCTCCGTCGATAAAATCATTACCACCATCACCGTATATGGTGTCGCTCTGATCATTTCCATATATATGATCATTACCATAACCACCATTTATAGTATCGTTACCATCGCCACCGTATAAAAAATCGATAGCATTACCACCAGTTATTCTGTCGACACCATTACCACCATATATAAAGTCGATGCCATCGTTACCCTCTAAATGGTCGTTGCCATTATTTCCATACAGAACATCATTTTGAGCGCCACCAATTAATTTGTCATTACCATCACCACCTATGAGGGTATCGTTACCAGCCTCACCATATAATTCATCATCGCCGGCTTCTCCATTCAGATAATCATTGCCAATGCCGCCATATAGATAGTCTTTACTATAGTCCGTTGTATTATTAGCGAATCCACCATGAATTCGATCATTACCATGATCACCATAAAGCCTATCAGAGCCGGACCCTCCGACAATAGTGTCATTATCGCTTTGACCCCAAATATAATCATCACCACTTTGTCCGAATAAATGGTCTTGGCCAATTCCACCGTTGATCTTATCATTCCCATCGCCGCCGTCAACCCAGTCGTTACCATCATTGCCGTTGAGAATATCTACACCTTTATTGCCAAATATTTTATCGTTGCCTGCGCCTCCACTTATGTTGTCAAGACCAGCATCTCCTCTTAAATAATCATCCCCATTTTGACCCGTAATTACATCATCGCCTGCTCCACCCCACACCTGATCATTACCCGAACCAGCATCGATTATATCGTTGCCATTATTGCCAAAAACAGCATCATCGCCATCAGCAGATTTAATAACTTCATCCCAAGATGCACCCTGCATATAATCAGCTGTTGTAGTGCCGTTAAAATCTGTCGGTTTTACCAACACACTGTTACAACCACCTGAATAATAAGCATTATTTTGCATAGGGTTCGTAGTGTTGTTATAACTTGTATCAGAAAATTCAATTGCACCATTACTTGATGAACCAAACTCGCCCGCTATTCTAATTTGTTTTTCTTGACCAATAGAAAAATGAGTGGTTTCTACTTCAATAATAATGTCAATACTAAAATCATGACTAATCTCTCCATCGTAGCGACTAACAACATTAGTTTTGTCTTTAAACAAATCAAATATAAAATCACTGTCTTTCAAAGTATCCTTATCGACATTTTCTAGAATGATATGCTGATTATTACCAAACGATACAATTGTATCGTTGTTTATTTGCTTTAGATCAAACTGTTGGCGTGTTATTGCGTTTGCGGCTGCACTCAAGTTAAGTTTATCAACGCCAACCTTAAAGTCCGTAATGGTATCAATTTCATTGTCATTTCTAACAATTTTGAAGGTATCACTGCCAGTACCGCCAGTTAAAATATCAAAGCCCTTGCCTCCAGATATAATATCGCTGCCAGAACTACCAATTATAATATCATTGCCTTGTGTACCAGTAAGTACAGTTGAAACAGTAGAATCAAATCTGAAGTCATTTTCTGTTAGTTTAGAGGCCGTTACATTATCAAGAACAATTTTCTGACCATTTTCTAAAGTAATTTCGGTGTTACTACCATTCTGTGAAACCCGATCACCAAAATAGTTCATTTGTTTTAGCGAAATAAACTTGTTGCCGAAACCAGACAAATCCAATGTATCTTCACCTTGGGTAAAGTCGGTTATAATGTCTACGTCAGCTTTTTTTGCCCCATTTTGTATGATGAATTTATCATGGCCCGCACCACCTGTCATCATATCATTGCCAAGGCCATCATTTATACTATCGTTTCCAAAGCCGCCACTTAAACGATCATCTTCTTCGGAACCAAAAATTTGATCTGATCCTTTCCCACCAAATATAATGTCATTACCAAGACCACCAATGAGATAATCACTCCCTTCTTCTCCATTAATATTATCATTACCACCTTCACCAAGGATAATATCATCACCTTCTGTGCCGATCAGTTCATCATCACCATCAGTACCAACTTGTAGTCTATCACTTGTAAGTTCAATTTTCGAACCACTTGCAAATTCGATGGTTTCAATTGTCGCATTGCCAGTGAATTGACCCTTTATTCGAATAAAATTATTACTGTCAAATCTCGATCTAAGGATAAGATCATCATTATCTTTAAGCAATATGATGTCTTGCGGTGTAATATCATTGGTTAATTTTATGGTGTCATTGCCTGACTCATCTGAAATAATAATTTGAACGTTTCTTAAATTGATCTGGTAATTATCATTACCTACACCACCGTCGAGAGTATCCTTGCCACTAATAGAAATCAGAGTATCATCACCAAGGCCACCAAATAAGTAGTCGTCACCATCACCACCGTCCAAGGTGTCATTATCCTCTTCACCCTCCAGAATATCGTTACCAGCACCACCTAACAATATGTCATTGCCAGAGCCACCCAGTAACCTATCAGTATGATTGCCGCCGTCCAGATAGTCGTTGTCCGAACCACCAACTAATTTATCTTCACCATCACCACCATAGAGTATGTCTTCGCCAATTTCGCCAAGAATGGTATCATTACCAGCGTCGCCATTAATTCTATCATTGCCGATGCCCCCCATTATGATATCAGCTCCCTTACCTCCATCAATGGTATCGCTACCGCCGCCGCCAGAAATTAAATCAGCACCATCATTCCCTTCTATAAAATCAGTACCTTCGCCACCAGAAATAATGTCGTTGCCAATACCACCATATAAATGATCGGCATCTGCACCACCATTTATAGTATCATTGCCT
>JABSRY010000138.1:3358-6685 GCA_013214985.1 Hyphomicrobiales bacterium | reverse complement strand
GTTTCAGGACTAAAAGAGCCAATTGATGCGTTAATAATGAATGCAGGCGGCATGGGCGGGAAAACACCAGCCAGCCTAACAACAGATGGGGTAACACAGATATTCGCTACCAATGTTTTGGGGCACGTTGTTTTGGTAGATGAGCTGATAAAAGCCAACAAGCTCAAAAATATAGCACTTTTTGCAGGGTCAGAAGCAGCAAGAGGGATTAAAAAAATGGGGA
Organism: Hyphomicrobiales bacterium; assembly: GCA_013214985.1. Lineage (GTDB taxonomy): Bacteria > Pseudomonadota > Alphaproteobacteria > Rhizobiales > OSC116 > OCS116. Next base: position 6,462 of record JABSRY010000138.1, on the reverse strand, counting down.
TGAAACAACCAAATTTGAACACATCCTCCGTTGACGAATTTTCCTCAATTATGGATGGTAGTTATTTCAATAACAATATGAACACTATAGAAGCATATGGGCTAACCAAATATATCGCCGCTCTTTGGATGTCTTCGCAGGCCAGAAAAAATCCAAATATTCGCTTTATCACCATGAGCCCAGGTGGAACGCAAGGTACCGCCGTTATGGATGATATGCCTGCGATACAAAATATTATGTTCAAATATATTATGATGCCATTTATTCTGCCACTAATGGGCATGGCTCATAGCCTCGAAACAGGCGCGAAGCGCTTCGTAGACGGTATCAGCAATAGCGCTCTAAAAAGCGGTGTTTTCTATGGCAGTAAGAAAAATGTTATAACGGGCGTAATTGTCGACCAAAGTGAATTTTTTGATGACTTGAACAATGTCGAATATCAAAACAATGCAGCTGCTGCAATACATAAATTTATATAAAACTCTGATTTTGTATTTTATAGCTTAGTTACAAAATACAAATCTCAAAATAAAACACCCTCCAAAATCTTGAAAGGGTGTTTTATTTTATAAATTTTCCTATAGATTAACGTATTTTTTACAACCCAAACCTGTTCCACATAGCTTTTTCTTCGGCAACTTGTGCCAAGCCGTGGGCGACACCAACACCAATATTATTGCTATTCAATGCAGCAGGTGTGCTTGAGCCAAATAATTTCTTAAACAAACCCTTGCTCATTGTCACTTCTTTAAAGCGCACATCTGGGCCAAATTTTGCTTTCATTACCGAATAAACATTGCCTATTCCATCAATCAAACCATGCCCAAGCGCCCGTTTACCTGCCCAAAAATCGCCGTTAAATAACGTATCTTCATCTGCAATTAGCTTGCCTTCTCGTCTATCGCGTACATGTTGTTTAAATGCATCATGTATGTCGCCAGACATTTCGGCAATCAAGGCCACATCTTCAGGTTTTTCTGGCATAAACATATCAAGCTTGCTCTTGTTTTTGCCCGATGTATAAACACGGCGGTCAATATCCCATTTTGCAATTAACTTATCCAACCCAAAGGATGACATAATCACCCCAATCGAGCCAATGATCGATGTTTCATGCGCGTAAGCCTCATCACCCGCACATAAAAGCCAATAACCACCCGATGCTGCAACATCTTCAGCAAATGTAAATACGGGTACTTTGTGTTTTTCAGACAATGTTCTAATGCGGTCATGAATAAGCGCAGATTGCACAGGGCTGCCACCTGGTGAATTAATCGAAATCGCAACCGCATCAACACCGCCCATTTCAAAGGCTTTTTCTAGTGCGTCATTGACCGCTGCTAAATTTAGCCCAGCTTTAAAATTGCTACCTTCACCAATTACGCCAGTTAATCTAACCGTAGCAATTAACGGGTTTGTAGTGCGTAATTTCTTTGGTAATATAGGGTCTAAAAATTTAAACATGTATTCCTCAATATTTATTTTATCATGTTATGCAGATAAGCAGTAACTAACCAAACTACAAGTTAAAAATCAAATTTTCTAAAAATCAATCGCTTCACCATCTCTAAAAATAGCATCCGCTAATTTGGTCACGCTACCATCGGCATTTCTTAAAGTTATGCTTTGCTGCATTTTAAACGGGCCTCTACTGCCTTTTTTACCCTGCAGCAAAAACCGCGTTGCAGGCGCGCTAGGTTTCGAAAATATGGGTATGATCGATATATCCCCTACCCTATTTTCTAATATTTTAAGCACTCTATAAAGCTGTTCCATCGGGTATATTATAGTCAAGCTCGATTTGTTTTTAAGCAACCTCACCATAAACACCAACCAACGCTCCAAGCCACCTTGGCTAATTGTGTGTGCCAATGCCTTATAATCATCACTAGATGTTTTGTTTTTTGTTGGGTCAAAAAAGGGTGGGTTAGAGAATATATGGTCAAAACTATCGGGCAATAAACCTGCCCCTTCATGCGACGCTGCGCTATCAAAAATATCGATATTCAGTAATTTAATTTGAGCATTAAACCCATTTTGTTTTATATTATGTTCGGCCAATTGTGTAATATCTTCAAACAATTCTACGGCCGTAATTTTGGGTGTAAAACCAGCTTCAAAAACCCGCGATAAATAGCATATAGACGGCGTACAAACCCCTGCCCCAACCTCCAACATTTCACCCTCAATTTTGGGTAATGCTGCAGCTAATAATAATGCATCAGAGCCAGCGCGGTAGCCTTTTTGTGGCTGACGTAGCTTTAATTTCCCACCAAAAAAATCATCCTCAGTATAAATTCTCATAAAGCATTGTCTTCATTTGGTTCATTTATAATTTTCGAGTATAGACAAATAAATCTCTCTCGCAGCGTCTAGCTCATCATCTACTACCATCACGCGTTTATTAAATGCAGCAATAGAACCTTCCATTATCGATATATTGCCATCAAAAATAAAAGACAAAATACCCTCCTGCTCCAATGCATCTCGCACACATGAAATTGGCACAGGGTCTTGACTTACAAACAAAATATTCACATTTAACAGCCTTAATTCGTACAAAGTCTAAGATAACGAAATTTTGACTTGACGTTATCATAAATAAGCCCCAGATAATATGAGTTATTTTTTTGTGGTAAAGGAACTGATAAACGTGGGCGTTATCGTACAATATAAGCATATTAGCAAACCAGATCTATCATTGTTACTAAGTCTAACCAAGCACGATATGGGGCGTATTAACGAAAATATCCTATCTCACACAGGCTCCAACGTTAAAACCATACCGCAAGTGGCTAATTATTTAATCGATTCTGGTGGCAAGCGCATTCGGCCAATGCTTATGGTCGCAGCTGCCACTTTGTGTGGGTATAAAGGTGATCATCATATAATTATCGCTACCGCTGTCGAATTTTTACACACCGCAACTTTGCTGCATGATGATGTGGTCGATGATAGCGACATAAGACGCGGCAAACAAGCAGCTCGCAAAATTTGGGGCAATGAAAATAGCGTTTTAGTTGGCGATTTTCTCCTAGCCCGTACGTTTAATATGATGGTAAAAACCGGCTCGCTCGATTGTTTAAACTCTCTTTCAGGTGCTG
>JABSRY010000138.1:0-3348 GCA_013214985.1 Hyphomicrobiales bacterium | reverse complement strand
CCATTAGTGAAGGCGAGATTATGCAACTTGCCGCTGCCAAAAACACCTCTACCACAGAAGATCATTATCTAAAAATCATCCACGCTAAAACCGCCGCTTTATTCGAAAGCGCATGCGAAATGGGCGCAATGATTTCAAATGCCAGCGAAGAACAACGCCAAGCATTGCATGCTTTTGGCCACAATTTGGGCATCGCATTTCAATTGGTCGATGATGCATTAGATTTTGGCAATGGTTCAGGCCTAGAAGCACAATTGGCGCTCGATAAAAATATCGGTGATGATTTTAGAGAACAAAAAATCACCCTGCCCATTATTTTCGCCTATCGTGAAGGTAGCGAAGATGAACGCAAATTTTGGGATCGCACATTAAAACATGGCGAGCAAAATGATGGTGACCTAGAACATGCAATTTCTTTATTGGCTAAATATGACACGCTGACTAAAACAAAATTACGTGCCGAGCATTACGCATCAAAAGCCATACAAGCTATGGCGTTATTCCCAAAAAGCGAAATGCGCACCGCCCTAGAGCAAACCGTCGCATTCTGTATCGCCAGAGAAAAATAAGTTAAACGCTTAACCCAAAATACATGGCTTTACCCACCAATTAGGCTGTTCTGCTCGTAGTGTCCTTGCGGCCATTTCGGCATTTTTTGCGCTGTCAAACAATCCAAAACATGTCGCACCACTGCCACTCATTCTGTTTAGCAACATGCCTTCATGCCTAGATAAAGCGCTTAAAACCTTGCCAATTTGCGGGCAAATATCTATCGCAGATTGCTGCATGTCATTGCGTTGACTTTTTAAAAACTCTATTAAGGTTGCATAATCGTCTAAATTTGCGGGCTGCATATTGGCAAATTCATAATCACTAATTTTACTATTTGCATTCAAATTTTTAAAAATCTTAGCGGTCGAAACGGCAAGGTTGGGGTTAACCAACACGGCATTTATAGGGGGTAAACCACGCCATACCTCTAGCTTCTCACCAATGCCAGACATTATTACATTTGTATCTTTAAAGCATACAGGCACATCCGCGCCAAGCGCCAATAACATCGCGTCAAAGCCATTATTTGTCGCATCTAATTTGTAATATTCTAATAATAGCTTAATAGCCGCCGCCGCGTTGGATGACCCACCACCAATGCCAGATGCAACAGGTAAGTTTTTAACCAATATAAATTTACCATTTAGCTTTATGTCAAAATGTTGTTCTAGTTTAAGCGCCGCTTTTATAACCAAATTATCCGCAGCTTTTACATCTTCAAGCGCATCCGCATATGGGCCTAATATTTCTATGTCCAAACCATTGGCAGCAGGCTCAAACATAAGCTCATCACCAACATTAGCAAACGTCACAAGGCTTTCTAAAATATGATACCCGTCAGCCCGTTTGCCCAATATGTGCAAAAACAAATTCACCTTCGCAGCGCAAATTATTCGTAATCGCTCAGCCATATTCACTTCACTTTTTCAGTGCTATTCTTCTTATGTAAAGCATCTAAACCATGTTCAAGTTTATAGGCCAAATCATCATAATCAATAAATTCAGATTTATAAATAGTGGCTTGCTGCCACTTAAATTTGGCTTCAAGCTTGCGGTCAAGTTTCCAATATACATCACCTAAATGATCGCTAATGTCGGCACTATTTGGCGCAATTTTAGCAGCACGTTCCAATTCAACTTTGGCTAATTTATACTTCCCAAGTTTATAATAAGCCCACCCCAAGCTGTCTATAATATCCTGGTTCATTCTATTGACACTTAAGGCCTTATTAATCATCTTAAGCCCTGCTTCTAAGTTTACACCCTTATCAATCCACGTGTAACCCAAATAGTTCAATGCTTGCATATGGTTGGGGTATAATTCTATAGTTTTTTTCAGGTCAATTTCTGCCTTTGCCCAGTCATCTGCGGCATCATAGGTTGTTGCTCTAGCAAAAAACAAATCCGCATCATTTACGGTCAGTAACTTTCGACTGTTAATAATAGAGGTATATATATCAATTGCTTGGTTATATTTTTCATCCATCACTAGCAAATTGGCATAAGTTAAATAAACATCATCTTCTACTTTATTTTTGTCATATAATTTAACAATTGTGGCCAAAGCCAAATCTTCTTGGCCATTTCTATTTAGGTTTTGAGCAATATTTATTTGAGCATTTTTGTAAAAAGGGCTACTTTTAATAATTTTTTCAAGCTCAACATTCGCATCAATATATTTACCATAAATCTGGTAATTCTGTGCCAGTACCTGAACAACATATTCATCATTCGACAATAAAAACTGTGCCAGTCGTGCATATTTCATCGATTTAGAAACATGACCAGTTATTTTATACATATCAGCAATATGGTAAAACATATAACCTATCGCATCTTTAGAATTTTCGACATAAGGCCTAGGCTTCACGCCCGAAATAAGCCGCTCTCTTGCTTTACTAATTAGCCTATTTTCACCCGATCTGTTTTCAAAATCATTATATAAAGCAAAGGCTTGTTTTTCTCTGCCCGTACGCTCTAAAAACCGACCATAAGCATCTACAACATCAATTTTCATGCCGCCAACTTGCAATGCCTCTGCATAATAAGTGTCCGCATCTTTATGGCGGTCTTGTAGGTCAGCCAGTAGAGCCTGATGAATTAAATAATAAACATTTAAGATGCTAATATCTTTAACTTTATTAAACGAATCCACCGTTATAAGCGTGTGGTCTTCTTCATAAGCAATCCAACCTTTGGTAAAGTTATAGCTCATTTCGTCGTAAATAAAATCGTTAGATTTTGCGATATAGGTTTTGGCTTTTTTAATTTTACCTTGCTTTAAATTCTCTAACATCAAAAAGCTTTTAAGAAAGAAATGTTCCTGAATTTCAGAATCAGTTACTTTTTGTAAATCATCAAATAATAGTGCAAATTGCTTGGCTTCTTCAAAATCACCATTGATTAGACTTAACGAAAATAATTGCTCAATAATGTCTAAATTATCAGGCTTATAAATATGTAATTGAGATAAAAATTCTTTAGATTTCTTAAAATCATTATTAGAAATTGCGGTGCTATAAGCCAATAAACTCCCAGAATTACTCAATAATTCATAATGTTCAACGTCAGGCTCTTCGGTCGAATTTGTTGTAGCACTGGCAATTGCTATAAAAGTTAACAAACCCGCAGCCAGATATAAATATCTACCCCAACCCAACTTCAAATCAACTAACAATTGATACCGAACTAGAAGTTAGTGAAATAAATATTATTGACATTACGGGTAAAATAATTATGACAACTAAGAGAAATACAAATACTATAAATGTTACTACTTTATCTGATGGTATCTAT
>JABSRY010000137.1 GCA_013214985.1 Hyphomicrobiales bacterium | reverse complement strand
ATTTGCCGATAAACAGTTTGGCCAAACAATTATGTTGTTTGAAAATGCGGATGCAGAAAAACTAGCTAATTATGGCACATTATCAACACCCAATATTAGCGACTTATTTGTTGCTCTAATGCAGCAATAAGGAGATTATGATGAATTTAAAACCAGAATTAGCAATTATTAAAAAAGAAATATTAGAACATAAAGGCGGGTTGTTTTATGCGCCAGCAATATTGAGTATTTTGTTTTTTGTACTCGTATCACTCGCCGGTTTACTTGAGCCTAGTTCAACTGACCCTGATGATTCTCATAAATTATTTATATTCGCATTTGGCGCGGGTGCAGTTTTTTACATTATGTACACAGTGATTACTTTGTTCTTTTATTATGCCGATGCTTTTTGTTCGGATCGAAAGAATAATGGGTTATTATTTTGGAAATCGCTGCCAATTAGTGATTTGAAAATATTATCATTAAAGTTTTTTACGGGTACATTTATATTTCCTATTATTATGCTTGGTTGGATCATTGTTGGTGCAATATTGGCATATTTTGTTGGATTAATAAATTTCGTACATTTTGAATCCATATTAATGCCATGGACTGCTATAGCCACTTTGCTTAACTTAAGTGTGCATTTTATTGTAATATTTATTGTAGGCTCGCTTTGGTATGCACCATTTTATGCATGGGTTGCTTTATTAAGCGTGTTCTTCAAAAAATGGTCAATTGCTTTAGCATTCGTCATTCCTGTTGTCTTAATCATTATTGAACAAATATTTAATTTTGATGGGTTTGAATCCAGTATGTTGGCCGATTTTTTAGGGAACAGACTAACTGAAATGTTTGTAGAGCATGGGGCGCATGAAAATGTAAAAAATTATGACTTTGATTTTGATAAGGATGGTTTTGACAAATATACTGAGTTCTCGAAAACTCTAACTGCTAAAACATTTGAAATGTTGATGAATGTTAGATGGACATCATTAGTTGGCGGATTAGTGGTATCGGGCGTATTTATATATGTATCTGCCGAATATCGTAAGCGTTTTATTGAAGGCTAAAACTTGTAACAGCGAGAGGAAAGGGCGGTTTATCTGCCCTTTTTTTGCGTCTTATTGCAATTATTTACCCTTTCCTCCACTGATATCTTTATCTACTATGCGACCGCGTTTGGGCTATCAGATTGCACACTTTTTTGTGTCTCAACGCTAGCCTCGACATAGGCTTTAAATTCGCGCTGTGAACCTTTTATAGTCTTGATGAATTGCGGACCAAGAACAAATTTTTCTAAGAACCAGCCGATTGGGCCGAATTTGGTTTTTAGATTGATTGTGCCGATGCCGCGTGTACGGTTTGGGCCTAATTCTTCTAACCGCCAACCGCCGTTTGCTTCTTTGATGAAGAAGGGTAGGCCTTCAAGCGACAAGTTGAAGCTTTTACCTTCATCCCACTCTAGGACGTTTTCGACAAGGGTTCCAAACCCTGGTACGTCGCAAGTGCGGCCAGCGCCAACGCCTCGTTCAATCTTCGTATGGATGTGTGATTCCTTCACCGCTTTTGTCCAGTTTTGAATGTCAGCAAGATCGCTGATTTTACTCCAAACTAGATCGATTGGTGCTTCAATTTCAATTGATTGTTCTATGTGCATGGTCTTCTCCTTGTGAATTTTGTTAAGGGTTGTTTTTCCGCGGTTTCATGCCGTTGAGAACCAACCCCAGTGATTCCCGCACCCAATAGGCGCGGTATTTTGGGTCTAACGTCGTAACATTAAATAGTTGTTTGTGGGTGTGTGCGTACCGTGCCTGATTGATTAACCTGTCTAGCAAAGTACCTGCCACGATACTTGGATCTGTATCATTAGACACGAACCCTTGGTTTTTGGCTTTTTGAACAAATTTTGTTAGTGAATGATTCACCTCGACCAGATCGTTAATGACACTCGTATCGCCGTCTGGCGGGAGCTGTTCGAACTCGCGAAGTGCTATTAGTAATGTCTCGCGGTTTTCAAGATAGGTGTGTAAAAGCTGTATTAGAAATATTTCTAGGCGAACCTCGAATGCCTCTTGTGATTTTAATTCACCTGATAGAGACAATTGCACTTGCTCAAGTTGCAAGGCGGCAAACCGACTTAAGATTTCTTGATAGAGCTTGTCTTTGGAACCGAAGTGATAGGTAATGGCGTTTGAACTGACACCTGCGCGCTTGCAGATGTTGCGCACCGAAGCGCCACGATACCCGTGCTTCCAAAATTCTGAAACAGCGGCGTCTAGGATAGACTGATGAGTTGTTATAGATTCGATTTGTGACATGTGTAATAATCTATATTACGATCGTAATAAATGTCAAGCCATAAAGGGAAATCTTATATTTAGAGCTTGCTCATTACGTCCATATTCACAGGGAGGAGCACACAAAATCAAAAGGCGCATAATATATATTATGGAAACTTTTTGTAACTAGATTAATGTATATGGTGCTGTAAGACATATATTGTCTACGTCTATATATAACACAATTGTGGTGTGGTTTATGTTTTGAGCTATTTGAATTTATTGTTGGCAGGAAAACCGCGTGGTGGCATTCGGCCTGTTTGAGCGCGCACACCCAGCCAATCATCAAGTACTGTAACTGTGCGATTGCGGCCGCCAGAATCTAGCCAATGAAGACCATCTTCAATATTGAAGGTAATGGCATCTGAAATGCCGCCATCTTTATAGCGTTGCAACATAACGCCGCGACCTTTTGACAGCTCGTTTATTTCATCTGTTTTATAGATTAATAGTTTTCGGTTAAGGCCAATAACTGCCACATGGTTGCCATCTGCAATTGTGGAGATTTGTGCTTTAACTGGTGATTTGACGTTTAAAAGCTGTTTGCCTTTTTTGGTATTGGATATAAGTTCATTTTCGACAACGACAAAGCCTCTGCCATCGGACGCTACGACAAGGCGTTTTCTGTCGGCTTTATAAATGAATATATTGAAAATCTCGACATCTGGCGTGATGTCTATTAACAGCCTAATTGGCTCGCCATGCCCTCGCCCACCTGGGAATTTATCGGCCCCAACGGTATATATACGGCCGTCTGTGGTGAAAATCAATATTTTATCGGTTGTTTCGGCATGGAATGCAAATTTATGTTCATCACCTGTTTTATAGGTCAGTTTGGACATATCTGCCTGATGGCCTTTTAGGGCGCGGATCCAGCCCATTGACGAACATATGACAGTGATTGATTCTTTTTCAATGAAGGCTTCTGCTAGGTCAAGATCGACATCTGGTGCTTTGGCAAATTGAGTGCGGCGCTTGCCAAGTTCGGTTTTTTCGCCAAATTGTTTTTTAAGATCTTTAATTTGATCGGATATAACGCCCCATTGCATTTCGTCACTTGCTACAAGCTCTAGCAAGCCTGCTTGCTCTATTATAAGCGCATCATACTCCCGCTGAAGCTCCATCTCTTCTAGTTTACGCAATGAGCGCAAACGCATATTAAGGATGGATTCAGCCTGAATATCTGATAATTCAAATGTGATGATAAGTGTTTTTTTAACTTCATCTTCGAAACGGATGATGCGGATTACTTCATCTAGATTTAAAAAAGCAATGATGAAGCCGCTTAAAACTTCTAGACGTCGTTCAATTTTGCCAAGGCGATAGTTGCTTTTACGCACCAATACGACTTGTCTATGGTTTAACCAACCTAAGATCATTTCATTTAACGGCAATACTCTAGGCACTAGGCCGTCGGTAAGTACGTTCATATTTAAAGAGAGGCGCGTTTCTAAATCGCTGGCTCTAAACAATGATTCCATTAGCAAAACAGGGTCGATATTACGATTTTTGGGGTCGATTACTAGCCGAATATCTTCAGCTGATTCGTCTAATATATCGCCCAACAATGGTAGCTTTTTATCGAACATTTGATCGGCTATACGCTCGATTAATTTTGATTTTTGTACTTGGAACGGAATTTCGGTAACGACTATGCGGTAGCCGCCTCGCCCGATATCTTCTACATGCCAAGTTGCGCGAACTCTTATGCTACCGCGCCCTGTAACATAGGCTTTTAGAATATTTGCATGAGGCTCGATTATGATGCCGCCTGTTGGCAAATCGGGCCCTGGCATAAATTTCATAAGTGTTTCGACGGATGCTGTGCGAAATTTAATAAGATGTAATGCCGCACTACAAATTTCGGCGACATTATGAGGTGGAATGCTGGTTGCCATACCCACAGCAATGCCCGTAGAACCGTTGGCAAGCAGGTTGGGAAAGTTTGCGGGTAAAACAACAGGTTCTTCTTCTTCACCATCATATGTTTGTCTAAAATCGACGGTATCTTGATCGAGATCTTCTAGCAAGCGAACGGCAACTGCTGTTAAACGCGATTCGGTATAACGCATGGCTGCCGCGTTATCGCCATCAATGTTACCAAAGTTACCCTGCCCCTCAACCAATGGATAGCGCACTGCAAAATCTTGTGCTAGGCGTACTAGAGCATCATAAACCGACTGATCGCCATGTGGATGATATTTACCGATTACATCGCCAACCACACGTGCGCATTTTTTAAAGCCAGATTTATGGTCGAGCTTAAGCATAGTCATGGCATAGAGAAGGCGACGATGCACAGGCTTCATACCATCGCGCACATCGGGCAGTGCTCTATGCATGATGGTTGACAAAGCATATGCCAAATAGCGCTCCTCTAATGCTTCACGCAAGTTAACGCGTGAGTTTAAAGGGCTGCTTAATTCGGAATTTTTTGTATCATCAGTGGTCATAGTTGGGAATTAGAACATTTTTACTTTAAAATTTATAGGGGCAAATGATTAAATGAACAGATTAATTTTCAATGTCAATTTGTGTGAGTTTAAAAACCCTGTCGGATAGTAGTTTTTGAGCTTCGGGAAAAGGCAAATTTTGGACGTTATAAATATGCTTTTTAAGGAAAAACTCAGTTATTTTAAACCCTTCAAACAAATGGTCCGCAGTTATTTTTTGCTCATAATCGCCATATATAAAAGGTGGAATGACGAACAATTTACCTTTATATGGAAGGCCTACATCTTCGCATACTGCCCTGCCCGTTTTGGGCGAAATATAGCGCAGATTATCGACAGTGCCTGTTACTGCGCATTGGCTTAAATCTAACCCATAACCCATTTGTTGCAAAAACCCTATTTGCCATTTTATGAGCAATGGCAACCAATTATCATCTTCGACTAAATGCGTTAATACGGTTTCGAAACCGTCGTATAATTGAGCATACGCTTGTCTGTCAGGTAATATTTTTAGTAGTTCACAGATGGATGAAAGCCCTAATGGCGCAAGCTTTGAAGATATTATATAGCCCGTGTTGAGTTTAATGGCCTCTACTTGATATTGGCCTAACTGGTCTTCAATGCGGGCACGCCAGTTGAGCTTGAGCAAGTTACCTACCTGTAATAAGCTGCGTTTCGAGCGCCCCATGCCGCCTCTGACTAGGCCTTGAAAGCGCCCTCTTTCGCGTGTGAAGGCGTCTAAAATGACTGCATTTTCACCATATTTTCTGGTAGAAATTACGTAGCCATTTTCTTGCCATTCCATAGATTATTTGCTTTCTTTGTTTTTGTTAATTATCGAATTTTTGCAATCGTTTCAACAAGCTAGAGGTATCCCACCTATTGCCGCCCATATTTTGTACATCTCTATAATATTCGGTAATCATGGCGCTCATGGGCATGGCTGTTTTAAATTCTTTTGCAGTTGACAAAACAATATCCATGTCCTTTACCATCCAATCGACAGCGAAGCCTAAATCATATTCATCTTGATTCATAGTTTTATATCTGTTTTCCATTTGCCAACTTTGCGCTGCGCCTTTTGAAATGGTGTCGATTACATCTTCTACATCCAAACCTGCTTTTTGCGCGAAATTTATGCCTTCTGCCAAACCTTGCAAAATGCCTGCAATGCAAATTTGGTTGACCATTTTTGTAAGCTGCCCAGCGCCTGAATCGCCAAGATACTTAACTTTTTGTGCAAAAGCATTGATGATAGGCTCGACTTTATCGAATGCTGCTTTATCGCCGCCGCACATTACCGTTAATTTGCCGTTGATAGCGCCTGCTTCGCCGCCAGATACGGGTGCATCTATAAATGATACGTCCTGTTTTTTTGCAATGGCGTATAACTCTTTGGTTACTTTGGCGCTTACGGTTGTGTTGTCAATGAAGGTGACGCCTTGTTTGATGGTTTCAAATGCGCCGTTTTTGCCAATTGTAACACTGCGCAAATCATCGTCATTACCCACACATGAAAACACAATTTGGGCATCTTTTACTGCCAGTGCGGGTGTTTTTGCGCATTGTCCACCAAATTCTGCGACCCATTTTTCGGCCTTTGAGAATGTTCTATTATAGACGGTTATATTATGTCCACTTTGAGATAAGTATTTAGCCATATGGTAACCCATAACACCCAAACCAATGAAGCTAATGTTCAATTCACTCATTACAGTATCCTTCTATTAACATTAAGTTTTCTTAAGTTATGATGGATTTATTTATTCTTGTCGAACAAATAAAATTGATGATTTTACATATTAATGAAATTGGTGAAAATATCTGTTTTTTAGCTGCTATACTCTGAGTCTTTGAAACTCCGAATATTGTGTTGACGTTTTGATTTAAATAGATTCTCTATTGATTATGAT
>JABSRY010000136.1 GCA_013214985.1 Hyphomicrobiales bacterium | reverse complement strand
ATTTCGCCGCCCATTGTTTAAAGACGAACTTAAAAAATATGCGGCTGCGATTATCGATCCGCCGCGATCTGGCGCCGAGGCACAAGTTGAGCAAATTTGTAATAGTAAAATTAACCAAGTGGTCTATATCAGTTGCAACGCAAGCTCATTTGCACGAGATGCAGAGAAGTTGATAAAATCGGGCTTCAAAATCAAACATTTAGTGGCAATTGATCAGTTTAAATATTCTGCACATTTGGAACTTGTGGCGCATTTAGTTCGGTAATTTATTAACTTGGCATTAACCATGCGCTCAAAATAAAAAATTGAATAAAATTTTATTAATCTTTTTAATGCATACTTAAGGTGCAAAGGAAAGTTTAATGAAATTTTTATTATTTGGGTTAGGCAAGTTTATTTTTCAGATGTCAATTGTGATTTTTATCATTGGCTATTGTTTTGGTTTTTGGTTTAAAGCAAAAAACAAATCGCGACGAAAATTAAAACCTGCAATGGCAAGGCTGCCACACTCAGAGCATAATAATGAAAATAGGAATGCCAAAGCGCATTGACTTTCAATTAGCTAGCTCATATTTAGCCACATATATCTAGCTAGCAACATCTAACCAATTTGTGCGCGGTTAAGTAGATAATGATCTGCTAAAACGACTGCCATCATTGCTTCACCAACGGGTACAGCACGAATACCAACACATGGGTCGTGCCGCCCTTTGGTCATAATATCCACCTCTTTACCAAATTTATCGATAGATTGGCGTTTGGTTAAAATGCTAGAAGTTGGTTTAACAGCAAAACGCACGATGATATCTTGCCCATTGCTGATGCCGCCTAATATACCGCCTGCATTGTTGCTTAGAAACACCGGTTCACCATTATTGTCTAAACGGATTTGATCTGCATTTTCTTCGCCAGTTAGTGCCGCGGCTGCCTCGCCTGCGCCAATTTCGACAGATTTAACGGCGTTGATGCTCATCATTGCGGAAGCTAAATCTTGATCTAGCTTCGCATATATAGGTGCACCAAGACCTGCTGGGACATTGGAGGCACGTATTTCTAATATGGCGCCGACAGATGAGCCTGCTTTGCGAATTTTATCTAAATAAGCTTCGAATTTTGGCACCATTTCGGCATCTGGGCAGAAAAATGGGTTTTGTGAAATTTGGTCATCATCCCAATTATCATAATTAATTTTAAGACCGCCCATTTGCACCAATGCGCCAGTGATTTTTATATCTTTAATAATTTGACGGGCAATACCACCAGCTGCAACACGCATCGCCGTTTCGCGCGCAGAAGAGCGACCGCCACCGCGATAATCGCGGATGCCATATTTTGCTTGATAGGTAAAATCGGCATGGCCTGGGCGAAATTGATTTTTAATTTCGCCATAATCTTTTGATCTCTGATCGGTATTTTCGATAATTAGTGAAATGGGTGTGCCAGTTGAAACTTGCACGCCTTCATCATTTTCAAATACGCCTGACATGATTTTTACTAAATCTAATTCGCGGCGCTGAGTTTCGAATCTGTTTTTACCCGGTTTGCGCAAATCTAAAAAAACTTGAAGATCTTCGGCATTAATTGGGATGTTAGGCGGGCAACCATCGACTACACAGCCGATTGCAGGGCCATGGCTTTCACCCCATGTCATAAATTTAAACATATGCCCAAAAATATTATGCGACATGGGGTAATCCTTAATTCAAATTATGAAAATTAGTCTTTTTTAACATCGACGGTTGAAATGTCGGGTGCGTCTACTTGCTTCATACCAACTACATGATAGCCGCTATCGACATGATGTGTTTCGCCTGTAACCGCTGTGCCCAAGTCTGAACATAGATAAAGGGCGCTATTGCCGACTTCATCGATGGTTACGCTGCGTTGCAACGGTGAGTTATATTGGTTCCATTTAAGGATATATTTAAAATTGCCAATACCTGCTGATGCTAATGTACGAATTGGCCCTGCAGAAATAGAGTTAACGCGAATTTGGTTTTTGCCTAAATCGACCGCTAAATAACGCACACTGGCTTCTAATGCGGCTTTAGCAACGCCCATAACATTATAATGCGGCATAACGCGTTCTGCACCATAATAGGTAAGGGTGAGTAATGCGCCGCCATTTGGCATTAATTTTTCGGCACGTTGCGCGACGGCTGTAAATGAATAGCATGAAATATTCAGTGTCATATCAAAGTTTTTTGCAGTGGTATCGACATAGCGGCCAACCAGCTCATCTTTATCTGAAAATGCAAGAGCATGTACCACAAAATCTATGGTGCCCCATTTTTCTTTTAACGCATCAAACATCGTGTCAATGCTTGCATCGTCCGTTACATTACATTCAAATAATGTATCGATTTCGAGTTGATCTGCTACTTTTTTAACACGTTTAAGGATTTTCTCATCTTGATATGAGAGTGCGATTTCGGCGCCTTGTTGTTTAAACGCTTTGGCAATACCATATGCGATGGAGCGGTTATTTGCGACACCCATAATTAGCCCGCGTTTGCCTTGCATGATATTGCTGAAAGTAGACATGTTATTCCTTTGGTTTATTTGCCGTGTGGCTAAATTAGTAACTAATTATATTTAACTAGGGGTGACTAGGCAAGGTAGAGTTGTAATTTATGCTTCGGATTTTAGCGATAATTTGTTTTTTGCCCATTTTTTCATAAGGGATAACAAATCTTTATCATCTTCTTCGGGGAGCACAATTAATATTTTAACAAATTGATCGCCTGCGCCTTTAGAATCGGCAATGCCTTTGCCTTTTAACCTAAAGGTTTTACCTGAGCTAACATTGCGTGGTAGGCGCAGCGCAATTGCGCCATGTATGGTATCGACATTGATTTTTTCGCCAAGTACAGCATCATCCAGAGACACTTCTTGCTCAACGCGAATATTGTTGCCATCGCGTTTATAAAAACTATGCGGTAGGATGGCGATTTTTAACAATAGATCGCCATTTGGGCCGCCATTAGGTGAGGCAATACCTTGGCCTTTTAACCTTATGGTTTGGCCATCTTCAACCGCTTGAGGGATTTTGGCATCAATAAGCTTGCCTGAACCGTTGCGCACCCTTGTTGAGGTGCCTAAGGCTGCATCTTCGAACGATAAAGTGACGCGTAACTGTGCATCTTGGCCTTTTTGCGGGCGTGGTTGACCGCCCATGCCGCCACCGCCAAATAGGCCAGAGAAAATATCGTCAAACCCGCCTTGGCCGCCACCGTTAAAACCAGCATTGCCAAATGGGTGTGCGCCGCCGCGAGGCTGTCTGCCGCCAAATGGATTGCCTGCACCAAAACCAGTTTGGTTGCCCTTATCATCTATGATGCCAGCATCATATTGTTGGCGTTTTTCTTTATCTTTAAGAATGTCGTAAGCATTGCTGATTTTAGAAAATTGTTCAGCAGCTTTTGGATCGTCTTTATTGGAGTCTGGATGAAATTTTTTTGCGAGTTTACGATATGCAGATTTTAGTTCTTTATCATCTACATTTTTATTTACATTTAAAGTTTGATATAACGCACTGCTTGACATTTATTATCCCAAAATCATTATTATGATATCTATATTACATATATGGGAAAAAATACGCAATAAGCAAGTTAAACCAATTGATAGTTAGCCTCTATGCTTAGGCCTGCATCACTTGTCACCATGTTTTTATCCATCAACCACTCTAACTGAGATAAAACGGATAAAGCCGCGGGCCCCATAAGCTCGGCTTCTAATTTGGGATAGTTGATTTTTACGATTTCTAATATATTGCCAATGCCTTGCTTGAGGCAGATTAAAATTTCATCTTCTCTTTTTAGACGGTGTTTTATGAGTTCGGCAATGCGTGCTTTAGGATCGGCAATTGCTGCGCCATGTGCCGAATATAAAACATTATAGTTACAGTTTTGCAGTTTATATAGATTGCTCATATAACGGCTCATATTGCCATCTGGCGGGGCGACGATGGTGCTTGCCCAACCCATAATATGGTCACCAATAAACAATGCATTTTCGGCATCTTGGGTATTTTTATCATTAATTTGACTTAGCTCAAAGGCAATGTGGTTATAGCAATGCCCATCGGTTTTGATGGTTTTGAAACTTAAATTATCGCAAGTGAAAACTTGGTTATCTTGCAATGTAACATCTGGCTCAAAATCCCAATCACCACTATTTTGAAATGGGTTTGGGATGTCGCTTCTATAAGTTTGATGTTTGCCTGCACCATAAGTTTTGGCATTGGTAAGTTGTTTTAGCTCTTTGGCCGCTGGGGAATGGTCGCGGTGGGTGTGGGTAATTAATATGTGATGAATGGCTTCGCCAGATAACGCGTTAACTAATTGGGGGATAAAGCCTTCAATAATCGGCCCAGGATCGATGATGGTGAGGTTTTTTTGCCCGATAATAAAACAATTTGTGCCTTTAAAAGTAAACCGACTTGGGTTGGGGCAGGTGACGCGTCTAATATTGGGGGAGATTTGTTTAATTTTTATCATATAGTAGGAAAGTAGGGGAATTTTGTATAAAATGCACGTTCAATTAATTTTGAGTGTTGAAACTGTTTATAAAATACGTGAAAATGAGTTTATCCTAATATTTTTTGAATAAGTAGCAAAAGAGTAGTTGCGCTTTTAAAAAATTCGGTCTAATTAATGCTCAATGTTGTTGGGGTATGGCCAAGCGGTAAGGCATTCGGTTTTGATCCGACGATCCCAGGTTCGATCCCTGGTACCCCAGCCATTAAATTTCTATAATATCATTTATTTAAATATCCGCTTGATAAACATTATATCAGCCAAATTGACCCATCAGTAATTTTCACTTGTCTTAACATCTTGCCTAGATATATTGTCTATAAATTATATCGTATAAATAGAGGTGAGTTTATGAACCCGATTTTGGTTGACGTTTATCGTGGGGAACATGTTGAGAGTGTGCACAGGGGTGCAATTTGTGTAATGGATGAAAATGGGCAAGAAATTTTGTCTATAGGTGATGTGGGTAAACTTGTTTTTCCGCGTTCGGCGATTAAAATTATGCAAGCATTACCCGTTATAGAATCGGGCGCGGCGACAAGCCTAAATTTAAATGACAAACAATTATCGCTTATTTGTGCATCGCATAATGGTGAGGTGCGCCATACGGAAATGGCAACTTCTATATTAAAAGCATCTGGATTAACTTTGCGCGATTTAGAATGTGGTGCACATATGCCATATGATAAACACGCTGAATATGCATTGGTGAAAGCTGATACAAGCCCTTGTGCGTTGCACAATAATTGCTCGGGCAAACATTCGGGCATGTTAGCCTATGCAAAACATGCGGGCATGGACACAAAAGGTTATATTGACCTTGAGCACCCTGTACAAATTGAAATTGCAAAAATAATGAGTGACATGACGGAGTTTGACTTATCGACCGCGCCAGTTGCTATGGACGGTTGCTCGTTGCCAACATGGGCTGCGCCTTTGAGTGGCTGGGCAACAGCGTTGGCTAAAATATCACGCGGTAAGGGCCTTGGCGCTACCCGCGCTGCGGCATTTGCCAAATTGCAAAATGCGGTAATGGCAGAACCGTTTTATGTGGCAGGTACTGGGCGTTATTGTACGGATATTATGACCAAGCTTTCGACCCCTATATTTGTTAAAACAGGGGCAGAAGGCATATTTTGTGCAAGCTTGCCCGAACATGGTATAGGCATTGCATTAAAATGTGATGATGGCGCGCTTAAAGACCCATATGGTTTTAGCCGTGGCTCTGAAATGATGTTAAGCGCAACGCTTAAAAAACTGGGTGTGTTGAAGGATGCCGATAAAGAAATTATTGATGATTTTAACTTGTTGAGCTTGAAAAACTGCAATGGGCATGAAATTGCTAAAGTTATGCCATCTGAATATTGGGCATTTTAACTCAACACATTATTGCTAATGTGTAAATTATCATAGCTGCCTTCACCAAATTTTTGATCGTCATTGACCAGATCTTTAGTGGTGGCATCTTCCCATTCGAAGCCAATGATTGCGCCTTTTGTGGCGTTATTGATGCTATTATTGCTTATGGTCATTTTGCCAGCATTTTGTGCAACTGAAGGGGTGATGCCATAGCCGCAATCCTTTATCATGTTATTATTGACCATAATGTTGCGCTGGAACTCGCCATAGCCGCCGCCAATGCCAAAATTGGTAGCATTCTCTATAATATTGCCTTCGATTAGCGCGTCAGCCTCGGCTGCGATGCCAAAAGCACGGGGATCATCGTCCCCTATTTGTGTAGGACGGAGGGTTAAATTGCGTAATAAATTGCCTTTGCAAACCACTAAATGCCCCTCTTCATTTAAGTTAGCGATTGAAATGCCTGCGCCTGCCAAATCTACCAAATTATTATTAATGATAACGCCATTAAATGAAAATTCAGCATAGAGTGCAACCTCGCCAATATTAGTGCAATTATTGTTAATAATTTGGCAGTTGCTGCCGCTATTAATGCGTACGGCGCTATAAAAACAATCGTCAAATCTATTGTCTGTATTGTCCCTTCTGCACGATTCCACACCTCTCGATCTATTGAATCGTCTATTCTTTTCCACGTCTTTCCTATCGTTTAATCTATTCGTGTGTCTCAAGTTACAGTAATCAACCAATCTTCCTTCATCCCATAGATTTCAGGAAGTTTCTATTTCTTGATTGTCTTGATTGTG
>JABSRY010000135.1 GCA_013214985.1 Hyphomicrobiales bacterium | reverse complement strand
CTTTGTTGGATACCTTGCGTGATTCCACCATATCGTGTTGATTAGCGATATCTGCTAGTGATTTCAGGTTCTTTTTCTTGTAATGTAAAAGATACCAAGGAATGTCTTTTTCATCCAAATTTTTTATATTTTTTACAATATCACCATGATCTTGAGTATACATTTTGTTGTCCTTTCATTTTGTTAGACTTTAGTATGAATACACAACCACAAGTTGATGTCAAACCAAAAATATCAACAATAATTGTAGGAAATGCTGAGATATTTTAAAAAATCTCATAATTCAAACCCGACAAATTAACTATAAACTCGCTTATTAGTTGCATTGTCATAAGGTTAACGTTTATTAACCATAGCAGGTTCAAGACAACTAATATGAGGAATGGTTATGCTAGAAGAGTTTAAAAAATTTGCTTTAAAGGGCAATATGGTCGATTTGGCAATTGGTTTTATTTTAGGCGGTGCATTTGGCACAATCGTAAAATCATTAGTCAATGATATTATTATGCCACCAATTGGCCTATTGATGGGCGGCGTGGATTTTTCAAATCTATATAAAGTTATTAATGATGTAGATATTCCAGCTGGCACAACCTTGGACGCTGCAAAAGAAGCAGGCGCCGTAACGCTTAATTATGGCCTATTTGTCAATAATTGTATTAGCTTTTTAATTTTGGCGCTTGTTTTATTCTTTATCGTAAAAGCCATTAACAAAGCAAAAGCCAAACAAGAAGTAGAAGCCGCAGCAGCGCCCGCAGAGCCGCCAAAGCAAGAAACATTGCTAACCGAAATTAGAGATTTATTACAAAAATAACTAAGTGCTGCATAAACATTAGGGCCTCGTTTTATAACGGGGCTTTTTTATGGTCTCATACTTACCTTTAGGGGTAAAGGAAGCCTTCAACCCAACCAACACCGTCATCCATCCTAGCAAATTCACGCCGCTCGTGCAGGCGATAATCTTTCATTTGCATAAATTCTATACGGTGGGGCGTTAACTTAAAGCCAGACCAAAAATCTGGCCGCTTCATTTTACCTAATGGGAATTTTAAGCCTTCTTTGGCGACACGTTTTAACAAATGCGCATGGCTTTTAAGCGGTTGAGATTGCTTAGATGCCCATGCACCCACACGGCTTGCAAGCGGCCTTGAATCAAAATATGCATCCGCTTGAGCATCATCCACTTGCTGGCATGTGCCTTCTATTCGAACTTGCAAATCAAGCGGTCCCCAATAAAAACACATAGAAACTTTGTTATTAAGACTTATTTCCTGCCCCTTGCGAGATGCTAAATTTGTATAAAACACAAAACCCGTTTCATCCCAACTTTTTAGCAATAAAGTTCGGTTAGAGGGTTGCCCATTTTCTGACACTGTAGCAAGGTTAAACGCGTCAGCGTACTTAATTTCTTCAACATTTTTTGCTTTTTCAAACCATTGTTCAAAAAGTGCAAATGGGTTTTGATTTGTCATATGCTTTTCTATCTTAGGTTATTGGTTTGGACATTTAGTTTAACTTGACTATACTATAGAATATATAGATTTAAACAACCAAATTACCCCTGCTTGACTTAAAGGCAGCGAGAGCATAACGTGCGGTAGATTTAACCACAAAAGAGCCCTTATGCAAAATAAAATACCTGAAGCCGAAATTTTACACGATATCAAATTAGATGGAAACGGCCCTTTAACCAAGCAAATAATTAGAGCAATTTCTAATAATATTGCTAGTGGTAAGTTCAAAACGGGTAGTTTGTTACCCTCCGAAGTATCGCTTGCCGAACAGCTTAATATATCGCGTCAGACCGTTCACAAAGCCATGTCAATTTTATCAAAAGATGGCATCGTAGAGCGGCGAAAAAAAGCGGGTACCTTCATCGCCGAGCAAAAAGCATTCATGTTGCCCGTACGCGACATATCGGACGATATAAAAAGCTCAAACCGCCAATATGGCTATAAAATCATAGATCGTGATGTGGTTATCAATGGTCAAGATGGTTTTGAATGGCCATTAGTTTCTAAAGGCACATTGGTTGAACGTCTAACTTGCCTACATTTTGCCGATGATGAAGCCATCCAACTAGAAATCAGAATGATAAATTTGGAAATGGCACCCGATTTTGCCAAAGAAGACTTTGAAACCATCTCACCAACCAAATGGTTATTGCAGCATGTGCCTTGGTCAAATGTCGAGCATGAAATTTCGGCTATTGCTGCTTCAAAAGATATTGCCGAAAAATTAGATTGTGATTTAGATCAAGCATGCTTAGTGGTTAGGCGTTCTACAAGTTATAAAAACCAGGCAATCACTTGCACCGAATTAATTTCTGTCGGTGGCAAATCTAACCTTAAGGGCTTGCATACTCCAATTGCTTAGGGCATAACCAACCCAATCATTCAGTTATGGAGTATATTATGCATCAGAACCTCGACCCAAAACTTTGGACTGGCCGCATCGACAGCGAAACTGACCGCGATGCTTTTAAATGGCACCAAAATATAACGGATGCACCCAACCCAGAAGGCCTAAGCATATTAGGCTTTGAATGTGATGAAGGCGTTAAACGCAACCAAGGGCGTATTGGCGCAAAAGCAGCGCCTAATTTACTAAAAAAAGCCATGGCCAATTTACCAAGTCATGCCCCACTGCACCAAAAAATATTTGACGCAGGCACGGTTACCTGTGTCGCTAGTGATTTGGAAGCCGCCCAAACCACAATGGCAGAACATACGACCAAGCTTTTAGCCAATAGCGGCTTAGTATTAAATTTAGGTGGTGGGCACGAAATTGCATGGGCAAGTTATTTGGGTCTAGCAAACCATTTAGAACAAAGCACACAAAACCCAAAAATTGGGATCATTAATTTTGATGCCCATTTTGATTTAAGAGATAGTGATCAGGCAAGTTCGGGCACACCCTTTGCGCAAATTGCAGCACATTGCCAAACCAAAAGTTGGAATTTTAATTATCTGGTGATGGGCATTAGCGAAACCAACAACAGTAAAGCTTTATTTAATATTGCAGATAAGCTTAATGTAAACTATCGCCTTGCACGCCATGTAAGCATGCAACATCTAGCCGATTGTAAAAAGCAGCTAAGCGATTTCATTCAAAAAGTAGATGTCATTTATTTGACCATTGATTTGGATGCCTTCCCCGCTGCCGTCGCCCCTGGCGTAAGCGCACCTGCAACGCGCGGCATTCCGCTAGAAATTGTTGAGCCATTAATTAAACAAATTGTTGGTTCTACAAAACTTAAATTGGTCGATATTGCCGAATATAACCCAAATTTTGATATCGATAATCGTACAGCAAATTTAGCTGCCAGATTAGCCTTTTTAGTCAGTAAATAATCGATCATTAGATCTATTGCCAATATGCCATGTTAGATTTTTGTTGCATTTTGTTTGTATTCTTGTACAAATAATTTAATGTATATACATTATAATCGCATATGGGGCATATTTTGAATAGAATTTATACAAATTTTACAGCGGCAACTTTTGCAACAGGTAACAACCAGTCTGCCTATGGGCTGATCGAAAATGCTGCTATAGTCATCGAAGCAGGCAAAATTGCTTGGCTCGGTAAGACCAGAAATTTGCCAAAAAATTATAATGATTTTGAACAAATAGATCTAACTGGCAAAACCATTACCCCCGCATTAATTGATTGCCATACGCATATTATATATGGTGGCAACCGCGCTGAAGAGTTTGAAATGCGTTTAAACGGCGCATCTTACGAAGCCGTAGCCCGCGCAGGAGGCGGTATATTATCCAGCGTAAAACATACGCGCGCAGCATCTGAGCAAGAACTATTAAAGGCTGCAAGCAAACGTATAGAGCAAATGATCAATGAAGGCGTCGCGCATATCGAAATAAAATCGGGCTATGGCTTGGATTTAGCATCCGAGCTAAAAATGCTGCGTGCCGCCGATTTAGTCGGTCAACAATATGCGGTTAATGTTAGCAAAACACTATTAGCGGCTCATGCCGTTCCGCCAGAATATAAAGATAATGCTGATGGCTATATCGACCATATTTGTAATGAGATATTACCTACCGCCCATAAAGCAGGCCTTGTGGATGCGGTGGATGCGTTTTGCGAAGGCATTGCCTTTAATGCCAAACAAATAGAAAAGCTATTTGCCAAAGCCACAAATATGGGCTTGCCCGTAAAGTTACATGCCGAGCAATTAACCAATATTGGCGGCACCATAATGGCCGCAAAATTTAATGCATTATCATCAGACCATATCGAATATTTAGATCAAGCAGGTGTCGATGCAATGGCTAAAGCCAATATGGTAGCGGTATTATTACCCGCTGCGTTTTACACATTGCGCGAAACCCAAGTGCCGCCGATAGCCGCATTGCGCAAAGCAGGCGTACCTATTGCCATAGCGACCGATTGTAACCCTGGCTCATCACCCATTTCATCACCCTTACTCACCATGAATATGGCCTGCACATTATTTCGCTTAACACCCGAAGATGCGTTAGCAGGCTTTACCATCAACGCAGCCAAAGCCCTTAAAATAGACAATCAACATGGCTCATTAGAGGTTGGTAAAATAGCCAATTTGGCCATTTGGGATGTAAATCACCCAAGAGAACTTAGCTATCAAATTGGCTTTAACCCATTGTTCGAACGCATATTTCAAACTATAAATTAACTGGAAAAACCATGATTTTAACACCAAAACAAGTAACTCTAGACCAATTAGAAGATATTTACCGCAACCAAACAGCAGTAAAACTTAACATAAGTTGCAAAGCGGAGATTGACTATGCCGCAAAACGCATTGCCGATGTTGCCAACGGCAACTCAGCGATTTATGGCGTTAATACGGGCTTTGGCAAATTAGCATCCACCAGTATCGATAACGCAGATTTAACCACATTACAGCGTAACCTCATTTTATCGCATTGCTGCGGCGTTGGCGATACCACCAATATTGCTATTACCCGTTTAATGATGTCGTTAAAGCTTATATCGCTTGGGCGCGGTGCGTCGGGCGTAAGGTGGGAGTTAACCCAACTTCTAGAAGCCATGCTTGAACATAATATTACCCCAACTATTCCATTGCAAGGCAGTGTTGGCGCATCGGGCGATTTAGCCCCCCTCGCCCATATGGCAGCGGTGATGATTGGCGAATCCACTGCTTTAGTCGATGGCAAATTAATGTCTGGCC
This sequence comes from Hyphomicrobiales bacterium, assembly GCA_013214985.1. Classification (GTDB taxonomy): domain Bacteria; phylum Pseudomonadota; class Alphaproteobacteria; order Rhizobiales; family OSC116; genus OCS116. The sequence goes on along the minus strand of JABSRY010000135.1, from coordinate 1,530 downwards.
GCGAGGCGCTAGAAAGTAAGGGCTTAACCCCCATTGTTTTAGCCGCAAAAGAAGGCTTAGCACTTGTTAACGGCACTCAGTTTTCGACTGCAAACGCCTTAGCAGGCTTGTTTGAAGCATGGCGCAGTGCACAAACCGCCATTGTAACCTCGGCGCTGACAACCGATGCAATTATGGGTTCAACCGCACCATTACAAGCACAAATTCACGAGCTGCGCGGTCATCGAGGCCAAATAGAAACCGCGGCCTCTATTTCCGAACTGCTCGCTAATTCTGATATTTGGGGCAGCCATCAAGAACATTGCGACCGCGTGCAAGACCCCTATTGCATCCGCTGTCAACCCCAAGTTTTGGGTGCATGTTTTGATTTATTACGCCACGCCGCCCAAACATTGCTAATCGAATCTAACGCAGTGACCGACAACCCATTAATTTTACGAGAACCAGATATCATTGTTTCTGGTGGTAATTTCCATGCCGAGCCAGTGGCTTTTGCGGCCGATCAAATTGCCATTGCCATTGCCGAAATGGGCTCAATTTCTCAACGCCGTATTGCGTTAATTGTCGACCCTGCGCTTAATCATAATTTACCAACATTTTTATCGCCAAGACCTGGTTTAAACTCAGGCTATATGATGGCTGATGTCACATCTGCCGCCATTATGTGCGAGAATAAGCAAATTGCCAACCCATGCTCGACCGATAGCACACCAACCTCTGCCAACCAAGAAGACCATGTTTCGATGGCGGCACATGGTGCCGTGCGTTTGCACCGTATGATTAGGAATGTAAATTACATTATTGGCATCGAACTATTATTAGGCGCTCAGGGCGTAGAATTTAGAGCACCGTTAAAAACCAGCCAACATTTACAAGATATTATTGCCCATTTACGCACCAAAGTACCGCCCCTTAATGACGATAGATTTGTAGCACCCGATGTCGAAAATGCCGCAGACATTGTAACGCAAGGCACTATAATTTCCACCCATATTACGGGCATTAACTTCCCTAAATTAGGAGCATAACATGACAAACCCAAGATTAAGCAATAGCCGCAATATTAAAGCCCCAACAGGCTCAGAAATAACCTGTAAATCATGGCAAACCGAAGCCGCCATGCGTATGTTAATGAATAATTTAGACAGCGAAGTGGCCGAAAACCCAGCCGAGCTTGTGGTATATGGCGGCATTGGCCGCGCCGCTAGAACCTGGAAAGACTATGACAAAATTGTCGAAACGCTAAAAGAGTTAAACTCAGATGAAACCATGCTGGTGCAATCTGGTAAGCCCGTTGGTGTGTTTAAAACCCATGAAGCCGCACCAAGAGTGCTAATCGCCAATTCAAATATTGTACCCCATTGGGCAAATTGGGATCATTTTAATGAGCTCGATAAAAAAGGCCTAATGATGTATGGCCAAATGACCGCAGGCAGTTGGATTTATATTGGCTCACAAGGCATTGTACAAGGCACTTATGAAACCTTTGTCGAAGCAGGCCGTCAACATTTTAATGGCGATTTAACCGGT
>JABSRY010000134.1 GCA_013214985.1 Hyphomicrobiales bacterium | reverse complement strand
ACTGTTTTTAGCGGTAGAGGCGACTTATTGCAGGAGTTAGATTTAAAACGTGAAAATATAGGCCGATTAGAGACTAAGAAGCTACCAAAACCAATGCAAACAATGAACGATAACCAACGCAAAGAATATATTGAGAAAATGCGTTTAAAACGCAAAAAACTTCAGACAAAAATTGACGAGCTCGTAAAAAAACGTGCGACCTATAAAGCAAAAGAAATCAAAAGTCTTTCATCAAAAGAGAAAAATAGCTTTGACCAAAATATGGTGAATATCATTCATAAACAGGCAAAAACAAAAAACATTAATTACTAACCCCTATTTTGAAATTTTTATTGCCCATAATTATTTATTTAATTATGGGTTCTTTGTTTTGGAAAACTTGAAAATCAAAAGATAAACCTGTACAAAACCGAAATACTATTATTTTGACTTGTATTGATATTCAGCACTTGTTATATCAGTTTTGACCTTGTGCGGCCGTGGCGGAACTGGTAGACGCGCAGCGTTGAGGTCGCTGTGGGGTAACACCCGTGGAAGTTCGAGTCTTCTCGGCCGCACCATTTCATACTTTCCCATGTTAGCATCCCCTAACACCTTGAATGGTAAGGTGGTTTTTGCCGTTCGATAACCCTCATCCTTACCATAGGACAGGGTATCAACAAATACCAGTTTGAGGACGGCTCTACGGTCTTCCAATCTCTTGGAAGTCCATAATTTGTGCGGGTTTGCAAGAAATGTGAACGCCGTTCGATAAATCTCATCGAAGCTGCCTAAAGTAGTGCCACATTTACTGATTTTTTCCGCAATTAATATCTTTTCTGAATCCAATTCCTTAATTATTTTCTCATAAGCAGTGATTAAAGAATTGCTATTGGTGTTAACAATGCGATCAAGAAACTGCTGTGTTTGATTTTCTAAAACTACAATATTCCTTTTATATTCAAGTTTGTTTGCTTTGGCTGAACTACCTCTATTGTCCCAAAGCTCCTTTAACATTTCATATGCCATAGAAAACAACATTTGCGACGGTTTTAAGCTAAGGAGAAGCTTCTCAAAATCACCTTCAACATTCTGTCTAGGAATAGATTTCCTGTAAACCTCACAGCCCTGTGTATCACATAGATAATAGGCATAGCGTTTATACTGACCCTTTGACCAACAAGCCGTATATGGCTTATTACAATGAGAACAACAAACAAATCCTCTTAATGGGAAATCTTCATTGAGTGATTTTTTAACAGCAACTTTTGGCTTCTCTGCACGCAGCTTTTGAATTTTCTGAAATGTCTCATAGCTAATCAAAGGTTTATGTTTTCCTTGGATTAAATGTTGCCCCCAATTCTCATGGCTCATATATCCTGCATATAAAGATTTTGTTAGAATTTCAGTAACACGCTGATAGGAAACTTTACCATATCGATTTTTTGGAAAGACTGCTTGAGTTTCTAAATATCGCTTCACTTCGGCAGGACTTTGATATTTCCCAGCGGCAAACCCCTCAAGTACCTCAATTATGATTGACGCATTAGGCTCATCCCTGATCAGTAATTTACCATGACCTTCAACCTTCTGATATTTGTAACCCAAAGGCGCTTGAAACACCCAATAACCATTCATAAAACGCGCCCGCATTCTATTAATAGTCTGTTCTGCATTCTTTTCACGTTGATGCTGTGCAACACTAGCCAGCAAGTTCTCAACTAAAACTGAGTCTGAATCTTCACCGAATTCTATTGAAGGAGATTCTAATATTCCACCAGCTTCCGCTAATGTCATACGAAGTTCAAGGTGAGCCTTTAGATTACGTGCGAAACGGCTAATATCATCAATGATAACAATATGTTTATGTGACTTTTTATGCTGATGTAAAAACGCTAACATCTCTGTCATGGCTTTTCGTTCAACAAGTTTACCAGTTACATCATCGGACATAACTTTTACGACTTGATAGCCTTTAAATTTAGCATATTCACGACATCGAGTTTCTTGAGATTCTAAACCATGACCTTAACGAACTTGTTTAGTTCCTGATACGCGACAATAGATAATTGCCTTCATCGGTTTTTTCTGTTGCATAGTTGGAATCCTCCTGCTCACATCATTGTGTGTTAGTTATAATTATTGCCTATTTGGATTGCTTTGAGTCTAGCATATTAGGTGAATCTTGACCAATTTTTTTGGCTTTTATTTCTAAACAAGTTTGAACGGAATCATTGCCAAACGCCCGATCAACAAAGTTTTCCATAAAATTCCAAAGGATATGAATAAGTTCTATTTTATGTTCCTCTGTAATATCAAAGTGATCTACATATTTACGGTATTTTTTAATATCGGGTTTCAAAAGAAAGTCTTTCTAATAGCCAAGACACAACTTGGGCTATTTCTGTATGTTTAAATTGAATTTATGAGATTTTAAGCAGGATTGAACGGCTTTAAAGATAGCGACATTACACAAAACAAGGTAATCGCTGAAAAGCAGGAACAATCAAAATTTAGGGGTATAATAAAAATATGGGATGCGAATTTATAAATTCAAGTAATCCGATTCATTAAAGACGCAAATATTGCGTATACTAGGTATATATTCCTATATATCTTTCTATAAGTCAATGATTTTATTAATTTATTACAGTTATGAAAAGTAAGAACGCGCTACTGCGCTAGAACCCGAACTTTAGCTTATATCAGAACCACTGACGCGCTGCTGTGGTTCAATTATTTTTACCCGTAAGCCATTCTAGCCAAACAATCAAGCCTGTTGGGCATGATGTTTGGGAATGTCTAAACAGTCCCCCACAAAAACAATTGAGCCATCATTGGTTATGACCTCTCGTCCAAACGTGTCTCGTAAACGTCACCACGTTCATTTGAAGGACGCTCGCCGCTAGCAAGGGTTCAGGCGCAGTTTGAGAATAGAAAAACAAAAGCTTCGCAGTTAAACCCATAACCCAAGCGAGGAAAACATGACCTTAAATTTTTATGCTCAACCCTATGATATTAGTGCAGAAGGATTTTATTTTGTATCCGTTGAGGAATATAACAAGCAAGCATCAAGCCTAAAAAATAACTATGGCGACGCGATCGAAGAATTTGAAATTCAGTTTATTGATGGCGAAATCATAGATTGCGAACTGGCAAAAGCGTGGGGAGTAAATCAAGGTAATTTAAGTGAATTTTTTAATGCCACTAATGAATGGGATGATAATCAGAAAACACATTACATCATTGCAGTTGGTGAATGTGGTTACAGCCATGACCAAGCCAATGATGACCCTATTGATATAGAAATAGATATTTATGAATTGGATAGTTTAATTGATCTTGCCTATCAATTTGTTGAAGAAGGTTTGTTTGGTGATATTCCCGAAAGGCTTCAAAGCTATTTAGACTATGATAAAATTTCTAACGATCTGGGTTTTGATTATACAGAGACCAATATTGCTGGAAATAATTTAATTTACAGATGCGCTTAAAGGAGAATTAACCATGAACAATAGATCATCAGATTATTCTCCGTTTCATCCATGGTATTATTATCTTGGCGGTGCTGTTATATCGCTTAAGCAAACAAAAGCAAGGATTGCCATTAAAGATGTAGAAAGTTACAGGGCAGAAGAATTTGAAGAAATTAATAGCAGGGTTGAACCAAGGCGCTCTGAAACCCTACTATTAATCAAAGAAAAAATCATGCAGGAATTGGCAAGGGATATATCAGCTTATCGCAGAGCCGTTCGTGAGCTTAATATATAGCCATATTTATAACGACTTTTTACATCTAAAATATTTGGATAATTTGGTCTCAAAGCAAATGGATTTATTTGCTTTATGAACAACTTGTATTTTGAAGTTGTTCATCTAACCTTTTAATTGCTCTGGTCAATGTCCATGGATGCACATCATATAAAGCCGCAACCTCGCTAATGGTTGCTTGCTGAGTGTTTATTTTCTGCATCGCTGAAATAATTTGATTATAGGTCATTTTTGGAGGTCTACCAAGACGTTTTCCTCTTTTCTTGGCGGCTTTAAGTCCTTCCTTGGTTCGCTCAGAAAGACGACGACGTTCATGTTCAGCAAAAGCCGCGATTACTGTATAAACCAACATGCCATCAGCGGTTGAGGTATCAACGCCTAATGTCACAATGATAAAATCAATATTCCGTTCACGTAGTTGATTGGCATGGGTAATGGCATCAACAGTAGAACGGAACGCCCGATCTAAATCCCAGACAACAAGGCTATCACCTGATTGTAATTTTGCTAATACGCTTTCAAAAATTGGGCGTTTTTTACTTACTGCGGAAACTGTTTCTATATAAAGCCTGTCACATAACGGTTCTAACCCATCAATTTGTCGATCAGGGCGTTGTTCTTCGGTGCTTACTCGCAAATAGCCAATTTTCATGTTTTACCAATGGTTTGAAGGTTAAGCCGATTTTGTCAAAATACGACAAAAACGTTCCTTTTAATGATAAAGCCTCAAAACTGGCTTCTACAGGGCAACACGGGGCTAACCCTTTGATAAATAAACTTTACATAAATATTATAGCATAATAAAGATCAATAAGTAAAAAAACACAAAAACCAACGGTTATGTTGAATCGTGAAAGAATAAAATTAAGTAAATATAAACAAATACTTATGATAATATTAGTAGTGTTAATTACAGGAATAAATCCATCACTTGCAGGCGTGAAAAATATTAGTGCAGGATATGTCTTAAATGAAATGAATAACGATCAAAGAATTAGTTATATATCAGGAGTAATTGAAGGATTAGCTTATTCACGTTTTCTTCGCGAAAAGCCAAATGAAAATGGTATGAATTGCATTTATGATTGGTTTTTTAAAGATAGTGATAAGAAAATGAAAAAAATAACTGCGTGGTTTAATCGTCACCTAGATAAACCTGTCGGGGTTTTGCTTTATGTCTTAATTAAAAAGGAATGTGGGGTATAAATGATCCAATTAAAAGAACATTTTGCTAGCGACCATAGAAGCCATCAATCAGATTGGCTTCTACAACAACAATGGTTTATTAAATCTCGACACGATCAAGAAAAAAGAGATGATAAAGCTGAAAAGTTACAGGATGATTTATTATCATTTGCAATTGATGCCTTAGTCGCCTCAGAGATTCAAATTGAAGAATTCAACATGAAATTAGATCAGTATGATGAATCTACTGTTAAAGCATTGATGGATAATCAAATCAGAATAGACGAAATTAATGCAAAAATAGAAAATATGCTAGCGGATGCCTATGTCATGGATGATGGGCGAAGGGTCTTTAAATCCTATGACAATAATTTAATTATTGATGAATTTGGTACTATCGTTACCGCAGAAGAAATTGATCCAAATCTAATACCTAACGGAGGGATTGCACCAGAGCAATATCTAGATGCCTTGAATATTAGAAATGAAGAGCTAGAAATTCAAACACAACTTATTGAGTTTCAAGAACAGCTTGATTCTGCGCGGGAACTATCTGCAAAAGATGGAGTAACCACGCAGGAATTAGATGACTTGGAAGCAGATTTATTTGATGCCCTGCCACCATCTGTAAAAAGTAACATTTCTGGTTTCGATACTGCTGAAAATGCCCCAGATGTTACGGCTATTTTTGCCAAAAATGCAAGTCCAGTTGTAACAGTAATTACTCCATCACCATCACAAATCTCAACCTATGACCCTAATTGACCATTCAAATTCACTCATTTCATATCGAGTCATCTAAATTCCTCAGCGTGGAATTATACCGTACGTTCCGCCACGTAAGAAACGTAAAAATCTAGCAACATATTGTAAAATTTTATATAAACAGCGCCACAAAATAGAGAATATGTTCACCAAACTTAAAGACAGGCGACGCATCGCAATGCGATATGACCGCTGTACACACATTACGATCCGCTATTCACATTACTACAGAACAACCCAATGATTAGGCCGTAAACTCATTAAATTATAAAATCTGTTTTCAAATTATTGTTTATCTGATTCACTGTTTATCAGGAGGAGTTTAGATGGCGCGATATGAAATGAGTGAGTTTGAATGGTCAATTATCCAACCAATATTACCGCAAAAGTCACGTGGCGTACCGCGAGTTGATGATCGACGAGTATTGAATGGTATCTTCTGGATTTTACGGTCTGGGTCACCTTGGGCTGATCTTCCTGGACGATATGGACCGCATACCACTTGCTATAATCGTTTTTATAGATGGACGAAGTCTGGTGTTTGGGATTTAATTATGGACACAATTACAGATGCTTATGATGGAGATATTCAAATGATTGACGGAACAAGTGTTCATCATAGTGCCGCCACTTTAAAAAAAGTCACCCAGATCGTTATATGGGACGAAGCCGAGGCGGTCTTACTACAAAAATCCATGTTGTAACCGATGCGCGTGGTTTACCGATACGACTTTGTCTAACTTCTGGCCAAGACCATGATATTTCGGTTGCTGAAGATTTGTTAAGCCATATGAAAAAAGGCGAAATGCTACTGGCTGATAAAGCCTATGGCGCAAAATGGTTACGTGATATGCTGTCTGAAAAAGGAGCCTGGGCTAACATTCCACCTAAATCGAATAGCAGCTCGTCTTTTGTATTCAGCCCATATCTATATAAACAAAGAAATTTAGTTGAGCGTTTCTTTAATCATTTTTAGGGTTCAATTCCCCGCCCCTTGGGGCGTAGAATGTTCGCATGAGCAAATATATTCATAAGAGC
>JABSRY010000133.1 GCA_013214985.1 Hyphomicrobiales bacterium | reverse complement strand
TAGGCTTGTTTGCAAATTTACGCCCAGCCGTTTGTTTTAACGAACTTGCAGATGCATCTGCTCTAAAACGCGAATTGGTCGAGGGGTTAGATATTCTAATCGTTCGCGAACTAACTGGCGGTGTTTATTTTGGCGAGCCTCGCGGTATTACCGACCTTGGAAATGGTCAACAACGCGGCGTTAATACCCAAGTTTACGAAACTTATGAAATAGAACGCGTAACACGCGTGGCGTTTGAACTTGCAAAAGTGCGCGATAGCCGCGTGATGTCGGTCGAAAAGCATAATGTGATGGAAAGCGGTCTGCTGTGGAAGCAGGTGGCCACTAAAGTTCATAAAGAAGAATATGCTGATATGACATTACAGCATATGCTAGCAGATAATTGCGCGATGCAATTGGTAAAAGCCCCAAAACAATTTGATGTTATTGTGACGGATAATTTGTTTGGCGATATATTATCCGATATTGCGGCAATGCTAACAGGCTCTTTAGGCATGTTGCCTTCAGCATCTTTAGGTGCCGAAAAAGATGGCAAATTGCCAGCACTTTACGAACCAGTGCATGGCAGTGCGCCAGATATTGCAGGCCAAGGCAAAGCCAACCCTATTGCAACTATTTTAAGTTTTGGCATGGCATTAAAATATAGCTTCAAAATGCTTGATCAGTCTGAATTACTTGAAACGGCTATTAAAAACGTATTGGCTTCTGGCCTGCGCACGGGTGATATTGCCCGTGGTGATGAAGCTGTTTGCTCTACCGAACAAATGGGCAGTGCAATCCTTGTCGCGATGGATGCGCTTAAAAAATAAGCTAGATTTAATTTATCTACTAGAACGACCCGAAATGGCTTAGCTGTTTCGGGTTTTAAATTTGTATATTTCAGATGATTCGATTTGTTGTGTTAAAACACGCTTATTCGAGTATAGAATATTCTTATGCCTTGAAATTATCAATTTAATTTGGTATATCGTATTTAATTCTTGCCATAAGGGCAGATGAAAGTATGGAATTTTCATGAGTGTTTTTACAATAAAAACGATTACGACTATTACCAAACGCACCATTAAGATGGTCGCGTAACCTTTCCTCTTGTCCTTCCTGCAATGTCTCCCCGCAGGGGAGAAGAGAGCCCTAAGGCTCAGTTGTGGGAGTAAAGCGGAGTAAATCTCCAAATAGGATAATATCATGGGTTATAAAGTTGCAGTGGTCGGCGCTACAGGTAATGTAGGGCAGGAAATGTTATCAATATTGGCCGAACGCCAATTCCCAATTGATGAAATTTTTGCATTGGCTTCTAGTCGTTCGATAGGACGCGAAGTAAGTTTTGGCGACAAAACAATTAAGTGCCAAAATTTAGAGCATTTCGACCCAAGCCAAGCAGACATAGCTTTGTTTTCGGCAGGTGGCACAATTTCAGAAAAATATGCACCAATTTTTGCAGCAGCAGGCTGTATTGTTATCGATAATTCATCACATTTTCGCTACCATAGCGATGTGCCTTTGGTTATCCCCGAAGTTAATGCAGATGCGATTGAAGGCTTTAAAGCCCGTAATATTATTGCAAACCCAAATTGTTCAACCATGCAAATGTTGGTTGCCCTAAAACCCTTGCATGATGCATATACTATCAAACGTCTAGTTGTTTCAACTTACCAGTCGGTTTCTGGCGGTGGTAAAGAAGCGATGGATGAGCTGTTTAACCAAACACGTGGCATTTTTGTAAATGACGCGCTTGAGCAACAAGTGTTCACCAAACAAATTGCGTTTAATGTCATTCCGCACATCGATGAATTTATGGAAGATGGCTACACAAAAGAAGAGTGGAAATTAGTTGCAGAAACTAAAAAAATTCTGAACCCAAAAATCAAAGTAACCGCAACAGCTGTGCGAGTGCCGGTATTTATGGGCCATAGCGAAGCGATCAATATCGAGTTCGAAAAACCAGTAGATGTTAACGAAGCACGGGAACTAATGCGTGTTGCACCTGGTCTATTGGTGATAGATAAGCGTGAGGATGGCGGTTATATAACCCCAGTTGAAGCAACAGGCGAAGATGCAACTTATGTGAGCCGTATCCGCGAAGATATCACAATTGAAAATGGCCTAAATATTTGGGTGGTGTCGGATAATTTGCGCAAAGGTGCTGCATTAAATACAGTACAAATTGCCGAATTATTATTAAACCGTGGCCTAATCTAAATAGTATTTATTTTTCGTAAAATTAAAGTCGGTGTGGTTTATCTGCACCGACTTTTTAGTGTCAAATTCTATATATCAAATATAACGGGTTTGGCTCTGTAAGTCTTAAAATCAAAAGCATAATATAAGTAGCAAAAGCTAAAATAGGATGTAAAAATCAGGTAAAAATTTACCAGTATAATTAGCCAATAAGCATAGCCTAGTTCGGCATTATATTTATGGGCTAAATAAATTAGAATAGCAGCAATGCTAACTCTTATCAGCTTGTCCAATATTCTTAAATTTTTCATAGAATGCCTTCGCTAGTTAGCCGTCATTTTGCCATATTTACTTAAGTTTACAAGTGCTAATGCCAAAAATGCGGTAAATTGGGCAAAAATTAAACATAGCCGTCGCAATGACAATGATAGAGGCAATAAATAATGCCCAATACCAAATGCCTAATTCGGGTTGAAATTTATAAGCAATTGCGGCCAAAATAAATGCAATTACATATCTAACAATTTTATCAATATTACTCACGTTTTTCATATTGTTTCCTTTATTAACGTATGCCCATTCTATATCAAAATATCAAATAATATAGAAGCTGTTAATGTGTCGCACCTGTCTCAGCCAATTATAAATATTCCTGGTTCTCTATCGTCGGCAATTGGTCACATTCATGCTCAACCGTATATTCAGCCAATCTAGATAAAAACAGAGTAGATTTTTCAATCGCTTGCAAATTAGATAGGCCATTTAATTTATAACCAATGAATAAAGCGTTTATTAAATCTCCCGCGCCCGATAAATGCCGCGGCAAATGTCTAAATGTTTGTGATACCAGATCACCATTTTCTGAATAGATGTTTTTATAATGACCATCCTCAAATACTGATTTTAATAATATTTGCTGATTATTCAAAGCGCCCAAATATTGGGCTTCAAAATTGTTAGGGCTAACCATATCGGCCATTGGCACCAAAACGTCTTTTATATATTCGGCAACTTCTATATCAATATAAATGCCTTTAGGCGCATCGCCAATAATCGGGTCACAGCAATATTTTATGCTAGGGTTTTTACTTTTAAGTTGGGTTATAAGCCATTTAAAGCTCTGCGCTTGCTCCAACGTTTTAAAATATCCACTAATAACATAATCAATTTTTTCTTCTAAACGTAGTGATATCAGTTCAGCACCCATATCGGCCAATGTATCGCCGCTAACACTCGTGCCGACAATGCGCCCTAACCCTGCATGGGTAAGGTAGTTAACGGTAGGAATGCAAATAACCTCATGCCCCAAACGTTCTAATATAAATCTATAAGCACTTAATCCGACGCGTCCATATGCAACTTGTGAAGATATTGCTAAAATTGTTGCCATATAACACCTTTTCCAGATTGACCATGTTTTTTTAAACAAATATAGCATTATTGATAAATTATATTTGGGTTTATTTGTTTTATAAATTATAATGGCGGTAATAGTATTAATTAATAGCGTTAAGGTTGATTACATGTCTCTATCCCCGTCTAATACCGATTTGCAATATCAACTGGGCGATATACGCCACGATTGGACTAGGGAACAAATTCTTGAATTATTCGACATGCCGTTTTTGGATTTAATGTTCGAAGCACAATTGCTACACCGCAAACATTTTGACCCAAATAAAGTTCAATTAAGCCAACTTTGTAGCATAAAAACAGGTGGCTGCGCCGAAGATTGTAAATATTGTCCACAATCAGCACGTTACAATACAGGCCTAAAGGCCTCTAAAATGATGGAAGTCGATCGGGTTGTCGAGCAAGCTAAACAAGCAAAAGATGCGGGCGCAACGCGTTATTGCATGGGCGCTGCTTGGCGTGATCTTAAAGACCGCGATATGGATCAAATATGCGCGATGATTGAAGGCGTAAAAGATTTAGGCATGGAAAGCTGCGTTACTTTAGGCATGTTAACCCCAAGTCAAATCGGCCGTTTTAAACAATCTGGGTTAGATTATTACAACCATAATGTCGATACATCCGAAGAATATTACAAAGAAATCATCACCACACGTTCTTATCAAGACCGTCTAGACACCATCCAAAATGTGCGCGATGCTGGCATTAATGTTTGTTCAGGCGGTATTATTGGCATGGGTGAGCAGAAAAAAGACCGTGCAGGCATGCTGCAAACTTTAGCAAATATGGAAAAACACCCAGACAGCGTGCCAATTAACAAACTGGTACAAGTTAAAGGCACACCTCTATATGACGATAGTATCGAAGAAATTTCAGATTTTGATTTTATTCGTACAATTGCCGTCACACGTATTATGATGCCAAAAGCCTATGTTCGTCTTTCCGCTGGGCGCGAAAGTATGGATAAAAAAATGCAAGCTTACTGCTTTATGGCGGGCGCAAATAGCATGTTCTATGGCGAAAAACTGCTAACTACCGCCAACCCTGTTAAAAATAAAGATATGGAACTGTTGGCAGAATTAGGTATGTCACCAGAAGGTAGGGTTATTAATGAGCAAGAGCTTAGCGATGAAGATAAAATCGTACCCGTAAACTTTGGCGGTACACGCGAGTTTAACCCTGCTGCTGCTTTTAACTCTCGTCCTACACAATAATATATTAGAGACTATTTTATGAGTGCGCATCCTTTTCGTTCTGTGCTTTATATGCCTGCATCCAATGCCCGTGCGCTAGAAAAAGCAGCGTCTCTGCCCGCAGATGCTTTGATATTAGATTTAGAAGATGCCGTAGCACCCGATAAAAAATCAGATGCGCGCATTTTGCTGTCTAAAAAATTAAGCACAAAACCTTATGGCAATAAAAAGGTTATCATACGGGTTAATGATTTAGATACCGAATGGTTTGAGGATGATTTGGCCTGCGCTATTGCCTGTAAGCCAGATGCTATTTTAATACCAAAGATCAATAAAGCCGATGATGTTATTTTCGTATCCGACAAAATGACCACACTTGGCGCGCCTCAAAGCATTAAGCTCTGGATTATGGTAGAAACCGCTTTATCTTTACTGAATATTTTTCAAATTTCAAAATTAGCGAAATTCACGCGGCTTGATGGTTTTGTGATGGGTGTTAATGATTTGGCAAAGGAAATGCAAATACCACTAGCAACCCCCGAATATCCAGATAGATTAGGGTTTTTAAACTATTTCTCAAGCTGCATTTTAGCAGCAAGACTTAATAATATATGCATATTAGATGGCGTGTTTAATAATTTTAGCGATGATGTCGGCGTGGCATATGAAGCTAATCAGGCCAAACAATTGGGCTTTGATGGTAAAACACTAATTCACCCAAAACAAATTGACATCGCAAATACAGTTTTTGCACCCACAGAAGCCGAATTAAAATTTGCACATTCTGTGGTCGCAGCTTTTGCAGACCCCGCAAATTTAGGCCTTGCAGCCATTAAAGTAGATGGCAAAATGGTCGAAATATTACATTTAGATATGGCAAAAAACACCTTAGCTAAGGTTAGAATTATAGATGAATTAAGCGCAAACTAATCATTCCGTTTGCTAACCGTCAAAATATATAAATTTCAAACGAAGCATTGAATCATTGATAATAATAATTTGAAATAATGTTTAGATCTATTAACGAAAAGTAACTATATAAGCCGTTTTCAATGGTTTTATAAGTATAATTACCCTAATAAACTGTACAAATTAAAATTAATTGCTCCTACTTATTGCAATCCTTCTAAACTGGCGCTAGAAATAATAAACTGCATACGGGCGTATCTGCAGAAAAATAAAATTAAAAGGACAAAGCTCCTATGGCGAAAACTAAAAAAGTTGAACGGCCTTTATCTCCTCATATATTTATATATAAACCCATATGGACAATGATGTTGTCAATAATTCATCGTGCAACAGGTGCCGCACTATATGTTGGCACAGCACTTTTGGTTTATTGGCTTATCGCATTAGCAACAAGTGCCGAAGCATTTGAAAGCGCATCTTGGTTTATGGGTTCCCCATTTGGCCTATTCATTATGTTTGGCTACACTTGGGCAATGTTCCATCATATGGGCGGCGGCATTAAGCATTTAGCGTGGGATATAGGCAAAGGGTTCGAGCTAGATACGGTCGAAATAGTCGCCAAAATCGCAACAATTGTTCCACTTGTTCTTACGGTTCTCGTATGGGCAATTGGCTTAACTATAATATAGAGGGTGTTGATATGAGTAAATCTACAAATGATATGCGTACACCACTTTCAAAAGTACATGGTTTAGGCTCTGCTAAAGATGGTACAACGCTTTTTTGGCGTCAACGCTTAACCGCTTTTGCAAATATTCCATTAGCACTTTTCTTTATGTATTTTATTGCAGCTGTTGCAGGTAAAAATTATCAAGAAACCATCGAATTTATCGGCAGCCCATTAATTGCGTTATTGCTGCTTCTATTTATAATTTCAGGTGTTTATCATATGAAGTTTATCTTATAGGTATGTCAATTATAGGTTGTGTCTATACTAGCGCATGTATATTATAAGGGGTGTCATTAATAGGGAATGTCTCTAAGGGTCTCTATTATAAAAAGGTGTTTATTATAGCTGGTGTCT
>JABSRY010000132.1 GCA_013214985.1 Hyphomicrobiales bacterium | reverse complement strand
TGGACGCACCATTTACAATCTTAGACGTCGCTTTATTCTTTATTGTTATCATTTCCGGTTTATTGGCAATGACGCGAGGGTTTTTAAGAGAGTTCTTTAGCATCGTTGCTTGGGTTGCAGCCGCTTTGGCGGTTATGGTTTTCTATCCGATCTTGGAAGAAGATGCCTTAAAGTTAATTACCCACGATAAGATTGCGCAAGCTGCCTTGGCTGCATCTTTATTTATTGGCACTTTGATTATTGTATCTATTGTTAGTTACATGATTACCGACAAGCTATTGGCTAGTAAAATTGGCGCGTTAGATAGAACTTTAGGTTTTATATTTGGTGGTTTAAGAGGGTTTTTATTAGTCGTTGCATGTTATTTAGGGTTACTTTTGATCATGCCGAACGAAAGCAGCCATTCGACTGAAATATCTTCAGCTCGATCTATCGGGATGATTAAGAATTCTAGTGATATTTTACTTAGTGTTATTCCGACAAAATCGGAAAACCCTGTTGCACAATTTATCCAATCTATTAAGGATACTCGCAGTAAAAATAGCGCCGCTAGCGGAGCAGATGAAACTGTTGGTTTTTCTGATGACGTATCGAATAAATTACCTCAAGTAATTGAACAAGTTACAGCTGGACAATAATATTAAAGTTGCATTTGCCGCTTTCTTTTTTCCTACACCTTTCTCTTTAAGGAGACAACCATATGACAGATATGTTTGATTGTGATGCAGACGGTTCTGATGTATATCACCCTTTATTTAGCGAAACGAATAATGACGGTGTTGAAATTGATTTAGAGGATGACCATTTACACGAAGAATGTGGTATTTTTGGTGTATTTAGGCATAATGATGCCCCTGCCCTTACTGCGCTTGGTTTGCATGCATTGCAGCATCGTGGGCAAGAAGCGGCCGGCATTGTTTCTTTTAATGGTAAGGTTTTTAAATCGCAAAAACGCCATGGCTTAGTGGGTGACTATTTTACCAAGAAAAAGGTTTTAGAAAAGCTTGAAGGCCATAGTGCTATTGGCCATGCCAGATATTCGACCACGGGTGACGGTGGTTTGCGCAATTTGCAGCCGCTTTATGCCGATTTGAATGCAGGTGGTTTTGCCTGTTGCCATAATGGTAACTTTACCAATGGTTTGTCTTTACGCAGAGAGCTTGTTAAAGCTGGCGCTATTTACCAATCTAACAGCGACAGCGAAGCGTTGTTGCATTTGGTTGCGCGCAGTAAAAAAGAAAAATTGGCTGAAAAATTTATTGATGCTATTCAAAGCCTTGAAGGTGGTTTTGCGCTATTAGCTATGTCTAAACATAAGCTAATGGGTGCGCGTGACCGCTTTGGTATTCGTCCGCTTATTTTGGGTAAACTTGACGGCTCTTACATACTTTGCTCTGAAACTTGTGCGCTTGATATTATTGGTGCTGAATTTGTTAGAGAAATTGAGAATGGTGAAGTGGTTGTTATTACGACTGATGGCATTCAATCTTATTTTCCATTTGGTGAAACTGCGCCGCGCCCGTGTATATTTGAATATATATATTTTGCACGCCCTGACAGTGTCTTTGGTGGCAAAACGGTTTATGAAGTGAGAAAAGAATTTGGCCGAGAGCTTGCCCGCGAGTGCCCTGCTGATATTGACATGGTTGTGCCAGTGCCCGACAGTGGTGTGCCTGCTGCAATTGGCTATGCACAAGAAAGTGGCATACCGTTTGAGCTTGCTATTATACGCAATCATTATGTTGGTAGAACCTTTATTCAGCCCACGCAGGCGATTAGAGAATTAGGCGTTAAGCTTAAGCTAAACCCTATTAGAAGCCTAGTTAAAGGCAAAAAAGTTATGCTGATTGATGACAGCATTGTGCGCGGTACAACCAGTGTTAAGATTGTGAAAATGATGTTTGATGCAGGGGCTAAAGAAGTGCATATGCGCGTTGCTTGCCCACCGATTAAGCACCCTGACTATTATGGTATTGATATGCCGACCCAAAAATCTTTACTGGCGGCGACGCATAACCTTGAGCAAATGCGTGATTTTATGGGCGCAACTAGCCTTGGTTTTATGTCTATTGATGGTGTATATAGGGCGCTTGGCCACCCAGAAGGACGGGATGATGCCAACCCTAAATATACCGACCATTATTTCACTGGCGATTACCCAACCAGATTAGAAGATTTGGAAAATAAAATTGCTGATAAACAATTATCATTCTTAGAAGCTGACCCAGTAGAAGAATAAAAATGACTGAAAATAGTAAATGTTTGGATGGCCGTATTGCACTTGTTGTAGGCGCATCACGCGGTATTGGTTATGAAGTTGCTTTAGAATATGCGCGCCAAGGGGCGCATGTTATTGCTGTTGCGCGTACCGTCGGTGGGCTTGAAGAGTTAAATGATGCCATTGATGAATTTGGCGGCAGTATAACCTGTGTGCCTGTTGATGTGACCTATTATGAAGCGATTGACCGCTTGGGCGGTATTATTAATGAGCGTTATGGTAAGCTAGATATTTTTACTTATATGCCAGCTTTTATGGGGGCTAATAGCCCAATTTCGCATATTCCTGTTAAGGATTTTGAAAATAGTGTTGCGATTAATATTGTTGCTAATTTTCGTTTAATACGCTCGATGGATACATTATTGCGCCAAAGTGATGCTGGCCGCGTTGTGGTGGCATCCGCAGCCGCTAGAAATGGCGAAAAGCCTTATTGGGGAAGCTATGCAGTTGGTAAAGCGGGTTTACACACATTAATTAAAACCTATGCCGCTGAAATGGAAAATATGGTTGTTAATGTTAATATGGTTGACCCAACCATGGTGGATACGGGGCTTATGGCGAAAGCTTACCCCGGCATTGATAAAGAGACGATTACAAAGCCACATGAAGTGGTTTCGGCATTTGTGAAATTGGCCCGTGCAGACTGCCATTACCATAATAATTTGCTGACATTTAATACGGATAGTAAGCAATATGACCTTGGCCGCTTGTAATATCGCTTATTGTTTATAATGCCATCTATAGTATATTATTAGACTATGATTGGTGTTTGTGATGTTTGAACTGTTTATACCTTTAAAAAATAAGCAATATAGGTTGTTTTTTGCAGCGCATTCTATTGCTTTGTTGGGTACGGGACTTTCGACCATTGCGCTTGCTTTATTTGCCTACAATTTGGACAATGCTAGAGCTGCTGAAATTGTTTCGTTTGCACTTGGTGCAAAAATGATTGCCTATATTTTTATTGCACCGATTATTGGTGGATATGCCCATAAGTTGCCGCGAAAACAGCTTATGATATTTTTTGATATATTTAGAGCAATATTGTTATTTTCGCTACCTTGGGCAAGTGACGCCTGGCATATTTATATCATTATATTTTTTATAAATGCCTGTAGTGCGGGTTTTACGCCGTTATACCAAGCAACTTTACCCAATATTTTTAATAATGAAGCAGATTACACGCGGGCATTATCTTTATCGCGCTCGCTGTATGATTTGGAGAATTTATTAAGCCCTGCTATTGCTGCTATTTTGTTGCTTGGTTTTGGACATTTGGCTTTGTTTCAGGTTAACTCTGCTGCCTTTATTGTATCGGCTATTATATTGTCTTTGGTTATTTACCCGAGCGACCCATTATCGGATAGGCAAAGCGGCATTTGGCATAATGTTAGTTTTGGTATTAAGAGCTATTTAAAAACCCCTAGATTGCGCGGTGTTTTATCTTTTAACTTTATTGCAGCATTAACAGGTGCTTTGATTATAGTGAATAGCGCTAATTTTGCTCATAATATATATGGTAAGGCGGAGATTATTACGGCTTTATTATTTGGCTCAGTGGGTGTTGGTGCGATTATAATGAGTTTTTTAATGCCGCATATTTTGAAAAAATATTCTATAAAACAAACCATGTTATGGGGATCGATATTGGCGATAACTGCATTATTGTTTTTTGTGATTACTGCTAGTTTATTCAGTTTGTTTTTAACTTGGTTTATGCTGGGCATGGTTAGCAGCTTATTGCAAACACCTTCTGGTATTGTTATTCAAAAATCATCTCGAAAAGCTGATAGAGCTGCTTATTTTTCGGCACAATTTACGCTGACTCATGTGGGTTGGTTAATTGCTTATTTAGTGGCTGGACAGTTAGGTAGCTATGTTTCGATTAGCATTAACATGATTATATTGGCTGTAATATCGGCCATGGTTTTGTTATTGGCACTGAAATTTTGGTCTGGCACTGATGAATTAAGCTTGAAACATAGCCATGATGAACATAGCCATGACCACCCGCATATTCATGATAAGCATCATCAACATTCGCACGAAGGTTGGGAAGGCCCTGAGCCGCATATTCACCCGCACCATCATGACAAAACTGAGCATGTTCATGAATTTTATATTGATGAACATCATCTACAATGGCCGAATAAGTAATTAACTGACGTTGATAAAGCCAGTCATGCCCGTTTTTTGATGTTCTAGAATATGGCAATGCATTAGCCAATTGCCAACTATATCTGCTTTAAATGCCACACGAATTTTTTCATCTGGCCTTACCAGTGCGGTATCTGCCCAATGGGGGATGATTTTGCGTTTGTTGGACGATAGCACTCTGAAAAAGAAACCATGTAAATGGATGGGATGGGTGTGCGGGGTTACGTTGGAGAACTCAAATATATAGGTTTTGCCTAATTTTAACCTAGCAGTTGCTGCCATTGAAGCGGATAAGGGGTCTAAATGGCCGATTGAGATATTGTTAATTGACCAAAAAATATATTGTGAAGCGGCGCAATTTACCCCTAGCTCTTTTTGTTTGCCAAAGCCTGCACCAAATTTGAATTTTTTGATTTTTGCGCCTTGAATATCGATCGGTTCTAGTGGGTTTTTTGGTAGGGGTTTTAAATCTCGCCAATTTCTTTTTTGGCTTGTGCCTTGGGTTTTGAACTTTACGACCGCCCATGGTTTATTGGTTGAGCTATTGACGATTTCTACCGTTTGGCCTTCGTCGGGCATTAGGATTGCGATATCCATACGCATGCCTGGGCCTAGCCATTCGCGTTGCATATCTCTAATTTCATCTATCGGGTTACCATCTATGGCGATTATTTTGGCTTTTGCGCCATTGACCATTAGCTTAAAAATGCGGGTTACATCGGATACTAATAAGCGCACTCTAACTAAGCTATTTGGTTTTACCGTATATTCTGGTTCTACTTGCCAGTTTGTGGTTTTTAGGGTGCCAAACGTCCCTGCCCTTGCGGCTTTTTTGGGTACTAAAAGTTGTTTATAGCTGCCTGTTTTGTCTAGCCGCCAATCGCGTAAATTTAGGGGGATATCGTGATCGAAATTTGGTTTGATTTTTTCATCTATAATTATCATACCCGATAGGCCGTGGCTGAGTTGGGCTAGCGAATTAAAATGTGAATGGTAAAAATAGGTGCCTGCATCTTTTGGGGTAAACTCATAGGTAAATTCATCGTTTGGATATACGGGATCTTGAGTTAAATAGGGCACGCCATCCATAGCGTTGGGCAAGCGTATGCCGTGTCAATGATTTGTTGTTGGCTCGTTTAGACTATTTTTTAACAACGCTTTAAAAGGTGTGCCTTGTTGCATGCGCAATAAGGGAATAGCTGAGTTTTTTTGATAGGTGTAAACATTTACGGATTGATTTAGTGCGCCGTTAAAACGCCACTTTGCTTGTTGTGCTTCTAAAATATAGTTTGGTTTTGTTGTTAATGCGCTTAATGGCTTGGATGTGGCGAATAACGATAGGCTAGCTGCGCCAACTGCCGCACCGCCTACTAAAAACTGACGACGAGAAACCATATTAGACCAACCTCAAATTAACTTACATATTGACGTGCAAGTTAACATTGAGAATGACTATTAGTAAAGTGACAAACTGACGCATACCCGCTTTATTTAGTATTTTTTCTTTTTTGAAATAGATACAACTGTACGTTTTTTCTTTTTATCTGCATATGGGTTATCGCCCGCGCGCATTTGGAAGCGAATAGGCACGCCTGGCAAATCAAAATCTCTACGCAAATTATTGACCAAATAGCGTGTGTAGCTTGTTGGTAAATCATCTGGACGAGAGCAGAATAAAACAAAGGTAGGTGGACGAGATTTAACCTGTGTCATATAACGCAAACGAATGCGGCGACCACCTGGTGCAGGTGGTGTATGCTCTTCGACCATGTGTGACAACCAACGGTTAAGCGGTGATGTTGTGAAACGTTTATTCCAAACATTATAGGTTTTAAACACTGCTGGCATTAATTTATCGACTGCTTTGCCCGTTAAGCCTGACATTGTAATCATAGTAATGCCGCGCATATGCGGGAATTGTAGCTCGAGCAGATCGTTAATTTCTTTACGTTTTGCGATTTTGTCTTCGACCAAATCCCACTTATTAATAATGAGTACCAAAGCGCGGCCTTCACGCTCTACTAGGCTTGCAATTGCTAGATCTTGTTTTTCGAATGGGATGGTTGCATCTAAAATAAGGGCCACAACTTCGGCGAATCTAATTGCTCTTAGGCCATCTGCCACTGACAATTTTTCGAGTTTGGCTTTAACTTTGGCGCGTCGCCTGATACCTGCGGTATCGAATAACTTGATGCGTTTGCCTTGCCATTCCCACTCTACGGCGATTGAATCGCGCGTTATGCCTGCTTCGGGCCCTGTTAACATGCGGTCTTTGCCAAGCAAAGTATTTATTAATGTTGATTTACCTGCATTTGGGCGACCAACGATGGCAACACGTAATGGCCGATCAAGACCCACTTCGAAATCTT
>JABSRY010000131.1 GCA_013214985.1 Hyphomicrobiales bacterium | reverse complement strand
TCAACCCAATGACTGGTCAGTGAAAAGTGTAGCTTAAATCAATACTAAATCTGTCGCAGATTTGGGGACCACCTCAGATACGCAGTTGAATGCCGTGGGCAACCAATCTGGTGGGCGGGTATTTTTGTTTTTAGAAACAAAAGATTTTTGGGCAGATTATAACCACATGAAACAAGAAAATGTTATGTTTTGTGAAGCACCCAGAGATGAAGATTACGCAACAGTAGTTATATTTAAAGACCTTTATGGCAACCAGTGGGATTTGATAGAATATAAATAATATTCGGCAAGCCGCTATAAGCCTAGTGATTAAACAAGATAACTCTTCACAATATTCTTATGAGTTAACAGCTTATGGATAGGGCATTTATTGGCAATGGCTAACATGCGCACTTTTTGCTCTTGGGTTAAATTTCCGCTCAACTCTATAGCGCGGTTAAACTGGCTTTGGCCATTAACAGTTTCATGCGTTACTTTGCAAGATATGTTTAAAACATCAAATTTTTTGCGGCTAGCATACATACTTAAAGTAATGGTGGTGCACGATGCTAGGCTCGCTGCAAGCAATTGGGTTGGTGTTGCACCAAGGTTGCTGCCGCCAATTGATTTTGGTTCATCCACTAATAAATGATGTTTTCCTAAGCTCGTACGTGTCAGATATGTGTCATCTAAATCGAGCGAGGCGGTGATTTCGTTTGGTTTTGATTTTGGAAAATCATAAGCTTCAATTTTTTCTAAATATTGAGTAGACCATTCAAAAATGAGATTTGCAACATATGCGGCATCTTGTTTATTGGATAATAGATGATCGGATTTATTTAAACTGACAAAACTTTTGGGGTGCTGCGCTAATTGAAATAACTCGCCCGCGTGGCTAATCGATACGGTTTCATCAATTGGTGAATGCATAATAAGCAACGCTTTGTCTAAATCTGCAAGGCGTTCGCCTAAATGTTTGGTCGATAAATCGTCTATAAATTGCTGATTGATGGTTAGTCGGCTGCCATAAAAATCGACTATATGCTCGCCATCATCTGCAATTTTTGTAGTATCTGCGCCGATAGTGCTTAATAAATGGCGTGTATGCGCGGGTGCACCAATGGTTGCAACGGCTTTAACGCTAGGTAGCTCTAACGCGGCCACCAAAGTTGCTGTACCACCTAAAGAATGCCCAATTAGTAAACTTGGCGCCACATAGTTTTCGTTTAGAAAACGGGCTGCATCAACTAGGTCACTTACGTTGGATGTAAAATAGGCATCTTCAACGCTGCCTTGGCTCTCGCCGACGCCAGTAAAGTCGAACCGTAAAATATTAATGCCATTATTTGCCAATTGATTGGCGATATTTTTAGCGGCATTAATATTTTTACCACATGTAAAACAATGGGCAAAAATTGCATAAATATCACTTTGTTTATTGTGGCTTGGGTGCAAGCTTGCCGAAATGTTTAGCCCATCTCTATTTTTAAACGTTAAATTTATCATTTGGATATTTTATTTGGTTAGTTGGTTAAAAAACGGCGGACAATAAGCCCGCCATTTACTATTTGTGTTGAACTATAATGCAGCGGTTGCTTGTTTTAACCAAGTTTTTTCTTCTGCATTTAATTGTGGGCTGATTTTTTTCCAAACATCGTGGTGATATTGGTTAAGCCAATTAATTTCTATCGGGCTCATTAACGACCCGTCAATTGGCCGTTTGTCGATAGGGGCTAAGGTAATGGTTTCGAAATAATACATAGGTTTTTCGGTATTTTGACGTTTATCTTTACAAATAATAACCAAATTTTCTATGCGAATGCCATATTCACCCTCTTTATAATAACCAGGCTCGTTTGACAATATCATACCTTCTTCAAGTGGAATGGTCGATATTTTGGCAATACGCTGCGGGCCTTCATGTACATCTAAATACACACCCACACCGTGGCCTGTGCCATGGTCATAATCTTTGCCATCTGCCCAAAGAAATTGCCGAGCAAGCGCGTCTAACTGCGCGCCAGAGGTGCCGATAGGGAACTTGGTTAAGCTAATGGCAATCATACCCTTTAGCACTAATGTGTAGTTGCGCTTGGCTTCATCGTCAATTTCGCCGACTGCAATTGTGCGGGTAATATCGGTTGTGCCATCTAAATATTGCGCGCCACTATCGCATAAATATAAGCGGTTTTGAGGGATGGTTAGGTTGCTATCTTCATCTACGTGATAATGGCAAATAGCCCCATTTTCACCAGCACCAGAAATGGTATCAAAACTAATTTCTTTTAAATGGTTGGTTGCAACTCTAAAGCCTTCTAGTTTTTTTGCGGCTGCTATTTCATCAATTTTGCCTGTGGCTAATTGTTCGTCACACCATTTTAAAAACTGCGCCATTGGCACACCGTCGCGAATATGCGCTGCGCGGGTGGCGTTTAGCTCTACAGGGTTTTTACGAGCCTTTGGCATAATTGTTGGGTCTTGCCCTTCGATCACGCTCCCGCCAGTAGATTTTATGGTTTGGGTAAACCAATGTGGGCTTTTTTGAATATCTATCAATAGTTTGCCAGATTTTTTACCCAAGTTTTTAACTTCGTTTTCAATATCTTCTGGTGCATAAATTTCGGCTAATGCGCTTAAATATTTGTGTGTTTCGACGTTTAGTTTTTTAGCCGAAATAAATATTTTATGTTCGCCATTGGCAAAAATTAGCGCAAAACTATGCGCGACTGGTATTCTTTGAATGTCGCTACCACGAATATTAAATGCCCATGCAATACTATCACTTAAGCTAAGTAAAGCAGCATCTGCACCCACATCTTTAACTTTTTGTGCCAGTGCATTCAACTTATCTTTTGCAGAAACGCCTGCCAAGCTCTCGGGGTAAATTTCTACTTTACCTTGTGGTAAATCAGGCTGGTCCTTCCATGCCAAATCTATAAAGTTACGGTCGGTTAAAATTAATGCTGCACCTGTTTTACTGACCGCCTTTTTAAAACCTTGAATTTGGGCACTGGTGTGCAACCATGGGTCAACTGCGATTATGTCATCTGCACTTGTGTTATTTTCAAGCCAATCGGTAATTGGATTATCAATTAAATGATGCGGTATAAAACGCTCAATATCGACTTGTTGACGTACTTGAATGGTGTATCGACCATCAACAAATATTGCCGCTTTATCCATCGTAGCGATGGCCATGCCAGCAGAGCCGCCAAAGCCTGTTAACCATTTTAGGCGCTCGGCAACAGGGGCAACATTTTCACCCATATGCGCATCTACGCGGGGGATAATAAAGCCCGTTACGTTTTTTTTCATCATTTCCCGTCTTAGGGCTGCTAGGTTTCGCCTGCCGCATGAGGGGTCTGTTGTTTTGCTATAATCTTGATACATAATTTATTTTTAACCTGCTGATCTAATAAAAACAAGTGTATATAATTGATAAGATTAATATACCCAATTAATGTAGGTTTGAAACATTAATGCCGATGTAAAAGCCCCAATCATTGCTAATGATATATAAGCAATGAAAACTGGTTTTTTAACCAATGCGTAGACGGCAATAGCCGCAGGCATGGACGATACAGCGCCGCCAAGCATAAAGCCTAAAGCTGCACCATGGCTCATGCCTTGATCCATCATGGTTTTAACCAATGGCAATGCGGCAAAGCCATTTAAATATGCGGGTATGCCAACCAATGTGGCGGTGGCTATGGGTATAATGCCTTGCCCGCCTACATAATGAATAATCGTTTCATTGGCAATATAGGCAATCATTAGGCTTTCTAATAAAAACGCTAAACTTAACCATTTTATTAAAAATAAAAATGTAGATTTAAACTCATTTATAAAGGTGATCTTTCTGGCTTTATGTTGCCAGAAATGCCATATAATTTGTTTGTTCTTGAGCATGTCATTATCATTTTTTGTACTGATTTCGGGCTTTAGCGGGTTGGTGAAATAGCCCTTTTTATTGAGAGCGTAAATGACCGAGCCACCAAAAATGCCAATGCCGATAGCCGCCAATGTGCGGGCGATAGCAAAATCTAAATCTATAACGCTATAGGTTAGGGCAAATATTGCGGGGTCGGTAATTGGCGATGCCAACCAAAATGCCATAACCGCACTAAGCGGTACACGCATTCGTAGCAATGCCGCAATAAGCGGAATAACCCCGCACGAACAAAATGGTGATAAGCCACCAATAATGGCCGCGATGATTATAGAATATTTACCCTTTGCCCTAAGTGAGGTTGCTATAATATTGTCTAAACTGGTTGCGCTTGTAAAAGCCATAAAACAAATTGCAAATAACAAAAATGGTAAAATGCCAATGAGCGCATTTGCCAAAAATAGTAAGCTTGTTTTGCCTTGTTGTGGGTCTAATACCAATATGGCAACGAAGATGAGTGCGAAAATATGCCATGCTGATATTTTTTTGAGATAGATTTTCATAATTATATACCTAGTTTTATAGTTTAATTAAGCCGAAGAAAATTGAATGATACATTTGAACGTGAGTGCTAAATGCCTTTACAACAATCGTTAAACAGAAAGCCCGCCATGGCCTCGACCAATGCAAAGTTAGCAACATTCATGGTTTCGCGACCTTGTTGATGTTGAATGATGACATTAGTTTTAACCAATGCCGCTATATGGTGTGCTAGGGTAGAGGCTGGCATGTTTAAATGCGCGCGCAATTGCCCAATGTTAAGCCCGTCTGCACCGGCCTTTACCAATGTGCGAAATAGCTCTAACCGTGAATCATGGCCTAAAGCGTGTAATATTTTTGCTGCTTGTTGTTGTTTCATAAATCTAACATAACTATAAAAATAGTTATGTCAATTAATTTTTAAATATCTTATATACAAAATTAATGGTTTACGGTGGATTGGTGGTTTGCTAGTTTACACTAGTTTTAAAGTAGGGGGTTTTATGCAGTATATTTCATTATTCATCGCATCATTTGGTTTTATGGCGCTACATTTTGTTTCGGCTTCTAATATTAGAGCCAAGGTTATTACTAAATTTGGCGAAATTGCTTGGTTAAGCTTATTTTCAATTCTATCATTGGTATTTTTTATATGGATGGTGGTCGAGTATATTGCTGCCGAGCGTGTCGAAGATTTATGGCAAATGCCGCTTTGGTGGTTATGGGTCAATGCTGCTTTAATGTTTATATCTTTAACTTTAATTTTGCTCGGTTATATTAGTAAAAACCCTGCAATAGGCGAGAGTAACCTAACCAAACATGCGCTTAAGGGCAAGCATTTGGGCAAAGGTATTTTTGCAATTACGCGCCACCCTGCAATGTGGGGTGTGGCTATATTATCTGCCGCGCATATGCTAACCAATGGCAGCATTGAGGCGCAAATGTTTTTTGGCTCACTATTGGGCACCGCGGTTATAGGCTCGTATTTACAAGATAAACGCAAAGCGCGTAACCATGGCGAGGAATGGGCGCAATATGCGACTAAAACCAGTTGGTTACCCTTTAAAGCATTGCTTAGTGGGCGTGCAAAATTTAGAATATCAGATTTAAAATGGTGGCAAATTGGCCTAGCAATTATATTATGGGCAGGCCTGCTCGAGCTGCACCGAGGCTATTATGGCGCATATGTATTGCCGTTATAGAGGTGAGGTTTTTAATAATATATCGGGGGACTGCCAATTTGGTTGCAACTTTATGAGTTGTAACCAAGCGTTTACATTGGGGTAGGTTTTAACGTCTATTTCTATTTCTTCTAGCCAATATAAATAAGCACAATTGCTAATATCTGCAATTGAAAACTTGTTGTCGATTAAAAAAGTTTGATGGTTTAAATGTTGGTTTAATATATCTAAGTCGGCATGTAAGCGGTCTAATAAATAGGTCATGACATCTTTAGGTTGTTTTTGCCATAGTTTTGCAAAACGGTAATTGGGTAAGCTAAACCCAATGCGATTGGTTTCCCAAAACAGCCATTCATCGGCCTTTTGACCGCCACTGAATTTGTTGTATTCCTTACTTAAATATTGCAATATCGCGTTAGATTGGCAAAGAATTTTATTATTGTCTGTTAATACGGGTACTTCACCAAAGGGTGATATTTTGACAAATTTGGGTGCTCGGTCGTTACGGGGCAAAGCTAAGTCTACCCACTCATAGTCATGTTTTATGGCCGCGATCGTAAGAAACAACTTTACTTTATAGCTATGTCCGCTGTTGGTACTGCCATATAATTTCATATTAGTGCCTAAGTTTATAACTAATGTTTAAATCTAGTTTTGCTTTATCTAAGTTAAAACAGAAATCATTATATGCGTTGCTAGAATTAAAACCACTGCCAATAATTGTTAATTTGCCATTCTGGTGATGAATGATTAAGCGTCGACCAAACAGCCATTTACGTTTTATCGAAATTATGTCGGCATATTTAATATTAATTATTTTAGTGCTGGCAAAGCTTTTGGGTGCAGATACTGTTGTTGTATCTAAAATAACAAATCGATTATTTTGAAAGCTGACTATAAAAGCAATTATAGGATTTAGGATTAATATTGAGTATATAATAGTCGATAAATAATTGATGTAATTATAGTAAAAATCAAAACCCATTAAGCTGAATAGGATGTTAGAGGCGTGGGGCTTTACCGATTCCAAAAATTGATAATAGATAGAAAATGGCCAGACGATTAAAATTATGACTATCATCCATCTGGTAAGATAATATTTGTATCTTCTAATATCAAATTTATTGTTCATAAAAATGCTCTATACTCTGAGTCTTTGAAACTCCGAATATTGTGTTGACGTTTTGATTTAAATAGATTCTCTATTGATTATGATAC
>JABSRY010000130.1 GCA_013214985.1 Hyphomicrobiales bacterium | reverse complement strand
AGGCAGATAAAGAAACACCCGGCGCTAAAACAGCACCTTTACGCACTACAATCCCTTCAACAATCACAACGCCAGCACTTAAGAATGCATCATCTTCAATGATCACAGGACTAGCACCAACAGGTTCAAGTACTCCTCCAATTTGCACGGCAGCAGAAACATGAACATTTTTACCAATTTGCGCGCAAGAACCAACAGTAACCCATGTGTCAACCATAGTGCCTTCATCCACATACGCACCCAAGTTTACAAACGATGGCATCAAAATAGCGCCTTTGGCAATATAAGCAGATTTACGAACAATAGAACCGGGTACAGCTCTAAAGCCAGCCTCACGAAAACGGTTTTCGCCCCAGCCTAAAAATTTACTCTCAACTTTGTCCCACCAATGGGCATTGTCAGGGCCACATTCCATAATTTTCATGTCATTCAATACAAATGAAAGCAAAACAGCTTTTTTAAGCCATTGATTTACAACCCATTCATCGCCTTTTTTTTCGGCAACGCGGGCTTCACCATTGTCTAGCAAATTTAATGCTTCTTCTACCGCTTCACGTATTTCACCTGTGGTGGCGATGCTTAAATTTGCACGGTCTTCAAAAGCATTATTAATGATATTTTCTAGGCTCATAATTTCATCCTATTTGTAAGTAAGCAATTGAACTAGAAATTAGTCAATTACCCAACATAGTCAACCAATATCATTGCTTAACCGGCTATTTTTCGCATGATAATTTCTAATGGGCCATGCTTAAAGTAGTTTGACCAAATATTGCAACCAACAGAAATTATAAAAACAAATAATATTGAGGTCAAAATACCGGCACTAACCGAACTATTGCCCAGCAATCCCGCCACTTCCATAATGCCCATGCCCAAATAAATATGCGCAATATACAATGTTAAACTTTGCCGACCTGCAATGTTAACGGCCTTAACAATGGGTAATTGGGCGAATTTTTTAGTAAATATAATGGATGCGGCAATGATAGCACAAGCGGTGGCTGTGCTAGAGATCATATAAAAAATGGTTGCAGGTATTGGCCCCATGCTAAATAATGGCACAAGCGCTTCTAATTCTTTATCATTGCTCTCAAACAATGCGCTTATTATCGAGCTAGATACAAAATAAGATATAATCGTGATGCCTAAACCAATAAAGATCATTTTTTTCTGAACGGCTTTATTGGTTAGGTTAATACGGCTTAAAATCACCCCAAACAACAAAAACCCAAGCCAAGGTAATACGGGGTGCCATCCGTTATAAAATAAATTGGTTAAACCACCCTCTAAAGTAAAAAACCCTTCATATTCATAAGTTTGCCAGTTCCAACCAGAATCAAAATCCAACGCTAATAATAAAATTGTTGCTGTCACAATTAGCGCAATAACTATATATTTTAAAATAGAGGTCGAAAGAGGCGCCAAAAATGCAGCAAAAATAAAATAAATGCCATAATAATGCAATATATCGGCGCTAAAAATTAGAGCATTTAACAATCCAATAATAAATAGAAACACTCCTTTTTTTAGAGTGCTGACCGTAAAATCCCCAGTGCCAGTTTCATGGTTTAGTTTGGCAATTTGAACCGATAAACCCAAACCTATCCCCGCCAAAATTACAAATAAAGCAGCGGCGCGTCCTTCAAGCAAACTAAAAAACCATGCAGAATTTCCTAAATCGGCATCCATAGGTAACATTACAATTTTGAAGTTGACAAATACCATGCCAAAAAATGCTAAAAATCTTGCGAAATCTAGCCCATTTATACGCCCTAATTGGTGTTTTTTGGGTGTTTTTACTGCATTTTTATCTATATTTTGGGTCATTTTATCACTATTTCGTCTTATTTTGATTGAAATATGAGAAAATTGGCCTCAAAAAAACCGCAAAAAACACAATATTTTTGCAGTTTTTAAGATAAATTCCCCCAAATTATGTATTTTTGATCAAGAGCAACCGCTAGTAGATCCGCAAGTTTCGCATTTCATACAAGTGCCATTACGCACTAATGTAAAATTACCGCATTCACTACATGCATCGCCTTCATAGCCTTTTATGCGCGCAATATTTCGCAATTCCTGTTTATTAACTTGCGTAGTTGCCTGCACAATGGGCGATATAATTTTTGCAGAAGCTTCATGGTCCAATTTTTGGTTAGTCGCCCCTGTGGTAGATTGCAAGTTTAAATTCGCACTCGATAACACCACCAAATTTGGGTCAACTTTTTGCCGTGCAAAGCCGCGGCTAACAACCCGCCCAGCCTTAAAATGTTTAGGCTCTTTGCCCTCATCTTCACCGCCGCCCAATTCATCATAACCAATCGAGTTGGGTTTGATATGCGCCAAATCATGCCGTCCAAGGTAAGATACCGCAAGTTCTCTAAATATATAATCTAAAATACTCGTGGCGTTTTTAATGGTTTCATTACCCTGAACAACGCCCGCAGGCTCAAATCTAGTGAAAGTAAAAGCATCTACAAATTCTTCAAGCGGTACGCCATATTGCATGCCGAGCGAAATTGCGATGGCAAAATTATTCATCAAACTTCTAAAAGCTGCGCCTTCTTTATGCATATCAATAAAGATTTCGCCGATACGACCATCATCATATTCACCCGTTCTAAGGTAAACTTTATGCCCCCCAACCGATGCTTTTTGCGTATAGCCTTTGCGGCGGTTTGGCAGCTTTTCCCGCTCACTAATGCGTTCTTGCGCTACTTCAATAACCCGCTCAACAATACGCTCAGTTACCAATTCAACTTTCGAGATTTGAGATTTATCTTCAAAATCTTCATCTTCATCATCTAAATCGCCCAATATTTGCGACATAAGTGGTTGGCTTAATTTGGAGCCGTCTCTATATAATGCATTGGCCTTAAGCCCTGCTTTCCAAGACAGCATATAAGCTTGTTTGCAATCTTCAATACTCACATCATTGGTCATGTTAACTGTTTTAGATATAGCACCAGATAAGAAAGGTTGCGCGGCTGCCATCATCAAAATATGGCTAGAAACACTAAGCGACCTTTTGCCAATTCTACCACATGGGTTGGCACAATCGAACACCGCTAAATGGACGTCTTTTATATATGGCGCACCTTCAATGGTCATTGCACCACACACATAAAGGTTGGCATTTCCAATTTCTGCTTTGCTAAAACCAAGCGCGGTCAGCATATCAAAGCTAAAATCATTAAGTTGCTCGTCGGTAAATTTTAGCACATTTTTGCAGAATTCGTCGCCAAAGGTATATTTATTAAACGCAAATTTAAGTTCAAATGCGCTTTCCAACGCGGCTTCAATCGCGTCTATTTGTTTATCCCCAAAGCCTTTTTCACGCAAATTATCGTGATTGATTACGGCTTCACCTTCAAGTGTGGCATGGCCGACCGCATATTTTTTAATGGCATCAATTTCGGCAATATTATAACCTAAGTTTTCTAATGCAATCGGCACAGCGCGGTTGATAATCTTAAAATAACCGCCACCTGCAAGCTTTTTAAATTTTACCAAAGCAAAGTCAGGTTCTATGCCCGTGGTTTCACAATCCATTACCAAACCAATTGTACCTGTTGGTGCAATAACCGTTGTTTGGGCATTTCTGTAACCATATTTAACGCCCAAATCATAGGCTAAATCCCAAGCCTCTTGGGCGGCAATAACCAATTGCTTATCGGGGCAATTTTTAGCATCTAACGGCGATGGTTCTATGCTCAAGCCTTCATAAGGCTGAGCGCTAGAATTGGCGGCATTACGATGGTTACGAATAACCCGCAACATAGGCTCTTTATTAACTTCGTAGCCCGTAAATGTGCCAAGTTTGGCCGCCATCTCGGCACTGGTGGCGTATGAAATACCTGTCATAGTTGCGGTAATGGCGCCGCATAAAGCGCGCCCTTCGTCACTATCGTAAGATAGGCCATTGCACATTAACAAGCCGCCAATATTGGCATATCCAAGCCCTAAAGTTCGGTAATCATAAGACCTTTGTGCTATCTCTTTAGATGGAAATTGCGCCATAGTAACCGAAATTTCTAATACAATTGTCCACAGACGCACCGCATGTCGAAATTCATCAATTTTAAAACTGCCATCAGCATTTCTAAATTTCAACAAGTTGATAGAGGCTAAATTACAGGCGGTGTCATCTAAAAACATATATTCGGAACAAGGGTTCGAAGCCCTAATTTCGCCAGACTCGGGACAAGTATGCCATTCATTAATGGTGGTGTGATATTGAATACCTGGGTCGGCACAAGCCCAAGCCGCGTAGCCAACTTGATCCCATAAATCGGTAGCTTTTATGGTTTTCATAATGCTGCCATCGCAACGCGCGGTTAATGACCAGTCTTTATCATCTTCGACAGCCTGCAAAAATTTGTCGGTTACCCGAATGCTATTGTTAGAATTTTGCCCCGCAACTGTGCGGTATGCTTCGCTATCCCAATCGGTATCATAAGTATCAAATTTAATATCCTTAAAGCCTTGGCGGGCAAATTGCACCACACGACCAATATAATTGTCGGGGACTAAATTTTGGCGTGCGGCCTTAATTTCGCGTTTTAGGGCAGGGTTCTTTTTGGCATCAAAACAGCCATCATCTGGCGCATCACAATTAACACAGGCTTTCATAATAGCGGCTAAATGTTTGGCAACAATTTTTGAGCCTGTAACGATTGCGGCTACTTTTTCTTCTTCTTTAACCTTCCAATTTATATATTCTTCAATATCTGGATGGTCAATATCAATGACCACCATTTTAGCCGCCCGTCTTGTTGTGCCGCCCGATTTTATGGCGCCTGCGCTACGGTCACCAATTTTTAGAAAGCTCATTAAACCAGAGGATTGCCCACCACCTGATAATTTTTCGCCAGAGGCGCGTATATATGAAAAATTACTACCCGTGCCAGAACCATATTTAAATAGGCGCGCTTCACGCACCCATAAATCCATAATGCCACCTTCATTGACCAAATCATCACTAACACTTTGAATGAAACACGCATGCGGTTGCGGATGTTCATAAGAAGTTGTTGAACGGGTTAATTCGCCCGATTTATAATCGACATAATAATGTCCTTGGCTTGAGCCATCTATGCCATATGCCCAATGTAAACCCGTGTTAAACCATTGTGGGCTGTTAGGCGCGACCATTTGGTTGGCCAACATATAACGAATTTCATCGTAAAAAGTGCGTGTATCTTCTTCATTGGCAAAATAGTTGCCTTTTTGCCCCCAATATGCCCATGTGCCTGCTAAACGGTCGAATACTTGTTTTGCGCTGGTTTCGGGGCCAAATTGTTTGTCTTTTGGCATTTTATCAAGCGCAGCTTGGTTGATTTTATGACGCGATAGCCAAACCAGAATTTCTTTTTCTCTGACCGCGATTGTGTGAGCAGGAATACCGGCGCGTCTGAAATATTTTTGTGCAATAATGTCGGCTGCAACCTGGCTAAAATTTTCGGGTACATCAAAATCTTTAAGGCTGAACACAATGGAGCCATCTGGATTTTTAATCTCGCTGGAGACTTTATGAAATCCTATAGTCGCGTAGGGCGATACGCCCTTAATGGTATATTTGCGTTCAATTCTCATTTAATTTGCCTCAATTATTTATTCTGCTCATTAACCCAAAATCTCTAAAAGTTAGGATTTTTCAACGCCATACATCTAAAAGTCGCTAGTTTATTAACAATTCTGACTAATATATAAAGTTAAAAGACGTCGTTAATAGTTTATTATCATTCTTTTAGATTTAATATTATACCACATTTGTTAACTACTGTTTTTAACAAAATTTGCTACATAATTAATGCGCCACAAATTAAACTACGTCAATAGATAGGGGCGCAAAAAAATTGAAACACTATATATGGTATGAAATATGTGAAAGATGTGTGATCTTCCATAATATTGACTTGCACTTTTAAAATAAAATTTTCTAATCGATTCGAGTGTCTGAACTATGTTTTGATTGAAAAATGAGTGATAAACACAATTTTTAATTTTATAATTATTAAATATGGTTAACCAACAGACTAATAAACTTACTTTAGTCTAGATGTTTTACAATTTGTTATATTTTATTGGTTATTTTAGACAAAATTACTAAATGTGATGGACGTCGATTTTTTTTGGGGAAGGAGAAGATATGACAAAGCATAACGCATTATATATGCCATTAAGTGAATTGAAAATTCTTCTTATCGAAGACAATTTATCGATGATACAAATTTATAAAAATATTCTTACTCCCTTTTCGGTCAAACATATTATATATGCTACAAGTGTTGATGAGGCCAAAAACCTAGTCGAAACGGAGAAACCTGACTTAATAATTTGTGATTTTATTTTAAATGGTAATGATGCCTATAATAATGGCCTGGTTTTTTTAAAATGGATTAGACAGGTCGAAATGGCACCGTTATGTTTTACACCCGTTTTAATGGCAACTGGGCATGCATCCAGACGCATGGTGCTCGAATTCGCAAAATATGGCGCTTCAGAAGTTATTGTAAAACCACTTTCACCTGCAATATTAAAGCAGCGCTTAGACAGTATTTTAGCAGATGCGCGCCCCTATATTGTGGAGGCTGGCAGAGTATTTATTAAAGGCTCTTTTCATTATTCTGCACCTAAGAAAGAAAGAAAACTGGTTTACGACCCAGAGTTTTTAAGTAGGCTCGTAAAAAACAACAATAATCCGAATGAATTTAGACCAGACAACCCCAAAATTGAGTTGTTAGAAGATGATGATTGAGGTGGTCCCCAAATCTGCGACAGATTTAGTATTGATTTAAGCTACACTTTTCACTGACCAGTCATTGGGTTG
>JABSRY010000013.1 GCA_013214985.1 Hyphomicrobiales bacterium | reverse complement strand
CACAAGCCCGTCAAGGAAAAGGGAGACCATCCACTCAATCACCACGCCCATGTGATGCTAACTTTACGTAAGGTTGAAAAGGAGGGTTTTAACTCACTTAAAACCCGTGAATGGAACTCTCATAAAAATGTAACCCATTGGCGTAAACAGTGGGAAATACAGACCAATCGCACCTTGGAAGCTAACAATATTAAGGCGCGTATTAGCTGTGAAACTTTGGTAAAACAGCGAGATATAGCCCTTAAACGTGGCGACAAAGACAAGGCAGCCGAACTTGACCGAAAACCAGAAATTTACGTGGGTGTTAAGGCTCAAAAAATAGAACGGAAACGTAACCAAACAGGTTATACTAAGAAAGAATTTCCGTATAATCCCCCTGCCCCTACTCATGAAAACCATCATACAAACCCTCGTAAAAAACATCGGAGTACTTGGAATCGTGATTATTCAAAATACACTAAATCACGGGCTATGCATAATGCTAGTATTATTCGGGAAAATTCTAAGAAATACGAAAAACACTATACTAAAATAGCCGTTCAAAAGGTACGTTTGCAACAGCATTTATTGCGCTATTCCAGTGCTAAATATAAGAATAACCCGCATTTTAAAAAACGCTTGGGGCTTGTTAAGTCGTTACTTGAACGTATCATTAGATCGTCTATAAAAAGCACCAAAGTGCTTAATAAACGAAATTCCCGCTATCGTGATTATAAAACTAGGTTCTTAATGCCAAGTCGGAATATGAAGCGAAAACGCAGTAAATCTCTGTTTCTTGGGTGGGAAATGGAGCGTTAGTTTAGGTTGGTGTACTAATATTAACAATTGTGTTTTAATGTTCTTAGAACGGTAAAGAACCGATACAAAGAACTTAAAAGAACTGTACGAGAACATGGAAAAGAACCAAGCCACGCACTTAACTTTAACCGCCGCCGCTAAACAGTCGGGTATTAGTAAAAGTATTATTTCAAAAGCAATAAACACTAAGGATTTAAGGACTTCTAATACTCCTATTGTTAAAGGTAAAAGAGGGGCTTATCAAATAGATAAGGCCGATTTTGCAATTTGGGAAAAGGAGTATAAAAATAGTAGGGGGCGTTCAGAACCCTTAAAGAACGAGGTTAAAGAACCTAAAAGAACCCAACAGAACGACCTTGAGAACATCTTTAAAATCAAGGAATTAGAACTTGAACTTAAGTTTAAAGATAAAGAAGCTCATCATCTCGAAAATCAACTACGAAATGTTAAAGACGAGTTGGAAAAGGCTGATTTGCGAACGAATGATTGGAAACAACAGGCGCAAGTCTTACTATTGGCCGCCCCAACTACAAGCGAAGCGGCCAAGCCTAACAAACTTCATCCGATGTTTACGTTACTGATAGCAGTAATAACATTCGGGATTGTGTTTGCAGCCGCCACATATGCAAATCAAGTCTATAATTTTATAGGCCAACAATCATAGCCATAGTTTAAATTTATTGGTTTACTTCGTTTTTCACAAATGGAGTAAATATATGAACTTGGTTATAGACGTTTTTTTTAATACGATATTTTTAGCCTTAAGCTTGACGTGTAGCTTTATTCACTGGCTGTTAAAATGGGTGTGGTGTGGGTTGAAACTTTGTTTTTTACCAAAACCAAAAACCTTCGGCTCTGCAAGATGGGCAAAAAGAAAAGAATTCAAATCTACGCTAAAAGGGCAGGGGCTAATTCTTGGAAAAATAGGGCGTAAATTCCTCCGCTACAACGATAAAGAGGGTAGCACTATTATTTTTGCCCCCACACGCTCAGGTAAAGGCGTAGGGTTTGTTATTCCGAATTTACTAGACTATCGTGGGTCTGTTCTATGTACTGACCCCAAAGGCGAAAATTACCGAATTACAAAACGTCACCGTAAAACCTACGGGGACGTATTTTGTCTAAACATCAGCGACCCAACAGATTCAGCACATTACAATCCAATGGACAGTATCCGAACAGGCGATTTCCATGAAACCGATGACGCTGTTATGTTGGCGGGACTAATGATTGTACCCGAAAAACATAGCCCTGCACATTGGCGTAATAAGGCTACGGAATGGCTAGCAGGATTTATTTTATATGTAGCACATAAATATCCCGATACGCCCGAACTCCGAACCCTTACAGAAGTCCGCAACATCACCAAAAGTGAAGCCGATACGTTCGCCTTGCTTTTGGAAGACATGCAGGAAAGCCTAATTGCCATCGTCCGAGAAACGGCCACCGAAATATTAGCAATGGACAATAACCCCGAATGTAACGGCATCCTCTCAACCCTAGAAAAAGGCACACGGCCATTTGGTGAGGGCAGGGCGGCCGCTATCATTTCGTCAAAGTCTGACTTTTCATTTAATGATTTTAATAGCAAAATCAAAACCGTTTATATAGTTGTGCCACCTGAAAACTTGGAGCAATATTCTAGTTACATGCGGGTGATTACTGGCCTTGCTATTTCGGGTTTGCAGAGAGAGGGCAAGACTAGCGAGTTTCCCCCTTTGCTAATGTTGGATGAGGTGGCCGCACTTGGTTATTTAGAACCGCTTGAATCAGGCATTGCTTACCTGTCGTCATATGCCCGTTTGGTTTTGGTGTTTCAGGATGTTTCACAACTCAAAAACATATACCCAAAAGCGGATTCGATAATTTCAAATACCAACTGTCAAATATATTTCAGTGTAAACGAAATAGGGACAGCTCAAGGCATTTCAAATCGTATTGGCCATAAAACTATTAAAAGTCGCTCACAAGGGCAGTCGCAAGCCCACGATGCTATATTAACTCACCAACAACAGGCAGGAACGGCCGAGGCCGCAAGATTGCTAATCGACCCGTCCGAGGTTACTCGCTTGAAAATTGATGAAGTTATTATTTTTATGAAAAAAGAATGTATTTATCCGATATTTGCTAAGACGTTTAAATACTATGAACATGCTAGTTTTAAAGGGAAGTTTGATAAATGGCGGGGGTAGTTTATTTGCATCGATGATAATATCTTGCGAATGTTGCATTACTTTTCTTAATATATTCTAGTTCTTGGGTTTGAGTAATATATATAAATAGTGTTTGTTCAGGATAAAACCCATATTTATTTAGAGATGAAACATAACCACATACAGTACCATTTTCGTAATAATATACTTCTTCAAATTTTGCAGTTTTCCTAGCCTCAGGCTTGGAAAATTTACTTAAAATAGCTTCTTTGGCTTCTTTTATAATTTTTTCTTCATCAATCACTATTGCTATAGGTTGTTCCTGAATATTTTTTTCTGCGTAATTAGAACTGCTCAGAAAGAGCCATAATCCACCACCTAAAAATAGTATTAATAATGTAGCTTTGTAAATATTCATAAAATTAGTCCTAACGGTGTGAGTTTTCTATAAATTTAAAGAGAATAGCTAAAAACTATAGAGCTTTTATTTGTAATTTTTAACACACCATAAAGAAAGGCAGCCCTTTTGTAATTGCCTGTTATTGTTAAGAGATTCAGACTTTATATGCCTTGAAACGGCGGTTTTCTGCCATTAAGTATTTTCTTCTTCCTGTGGAAAAGGGGGTATACAAAAGGGCTGCCTTTCTTAACGCTTTAGCCAGGAACAAATATAGTCTTAAGCCTTTGATTTATTGTTACTTTAATTTTGTTGTAGATTAGGAGCAGGTGCTTCATAGATAGATATATGAATAAAAATAATATTGGTAAACGGTTTGGATATTTTAGAGTTTCAGACAACGAACAGCATGAAGATTTACAACTGGATGCATTGCAAAAGGCGAGTTGTGACGCCATTTATGGCGACCATGGGGTTTCAGGAGTTGTTAGACGCAAGGGCTTGGAGAAGCTTTTAAAAGAGCTGAAAAAAGGTGATACGCTTGTGATTTGGAAGCTCGACCGTTTAGGTCGCACCACAATACAGCTACTTTTGCTTATCGAAGAGTTTAAAAAACAAGGTATTCATCTTATGTCACTAACTCAAAATATTGATACATCAACGCCCGAGGGGCGGTTGGCCGTTACACAATTAGCGTCATTTGCTGAGTATGAACGAGGGATAATAAGTGTTCGTACCAAGGCGGGAATGGCCGCCGCTAAAAGGCGGGGCATTCATCTAGGGCGTAGTAAGAAACTAAGCCTCGATGAAATAGCACATGCCGACCGTATGATACGTTTAAGAGGTAAAACTAAAGTCAGTACGGCCAAGTTTTTTAACGTGTCCACGGTGACGCTTTGGCGGTGTTTGAAAATCTATAGGGCAGGGGAATATTTTTAATCTGTATTGTTATTGCTTGGATTATAGTTTTCAAAAATAGCAGGAAAATCACGAGAACTATGTAAAACTCTTACAATACCAACTTCGCCTTGCCATTCTGTAAAAAATATTATGTGCGATGATTGAGGAATGCTACGGATACCTTGAGCTAAATCTCTCCTAGTTCTTCCTAAATTTGGATTTTGTCCGAGGTTTCTAAATGAACTGTCTAAGTCAAAAATATATTTAGAGGCCTGTTTTTCTCCCCATTTTTCTTCAGAATAATTATAGATATTTTGCAAATCTTCTTCTGCTTCGTAAGATAAGAAAAAATTACTCATTAATTTTTCTTCCTTGATTTAGCTTTTTGAATAATCTCTTCAGGAGTAGCACGACTGATACGGCCTGACCTGATTGAATCCATACCAAGGGCTATATCATGGCGTAGGGCGGATAATTTTAAGTGGTGTTCTTCGTGTAGTCGTAAAGCATCACGGATAACCTCACTAGCATTATTGAAAGGCCCATCTCCGACTTGTTCAGTTACATAATGTTCAAGTTTTTTACCAAGTGAAAAATTCATAATTAATTACTCCTTTATTTACATATATCATGGGTACAATAACAATAGATGTCAACTATTTATATTAGAGGGGAGGGCGAGAGACCAGTCTCTTCTCTCCCCAAAAGCAAAATAGACAATAAATTAAATATTATTTCGGTTCCCCCTAAAGGTTGCCCCCAAAATAATATTTAATTTCTCATCGATTTTGCTTTTCCCCTCCTATCTCTGTCCTCGGCGGAATCCAAGGGTTGAAATTCAACCCAAGGACAACAAAGAGAAAGAGAAAAAAATGAACAATTACGATGCAACCAAAATACTAGGAATATCAGGCGAAATAAACCCAACAATAGTTAAAAAAGCATATAGAGCCGCTAGCTTTAAGTATCACCCCGACCGCAACCCTGCGGGCGAGGAAATGATGAAAGCAGTTAATGAAGCTTTTGAAACACTAGAAAATTTTGAAGGCAACCTTGAACATGAACAGGCCGAATATGGCGAGGCTTTGAACACTGCGCTTTCTGCTATTTGGGGGCTTGAAGGCTTAAATCTAGAATTATGCGGGGCGTGGTTATGGGTAGACGGTGAGACCAAAGAACACAAAACAGCACTAAAAGAAGCGGGCTTTAAATGGGCATCTAAAAAGAAAAAGTGGTTTTTCCGTCCCGAGGGTTTTAAGAGCCGCAGCCGTGGCAATCTTTCAATGGATGACATACGCACCAAGTACGGCACACAACAGCCTAACCGTTAGCTACAAAAGAACCCCGCAAGCCATAGCAAAAGACATATTAAACCGCTTTATGCCTAGTTTTGTTAAGGCTTTTAATGCACATGAAGAAGTCGAAAAAACCCGAAAAAAAGACGCTGAATATAGGCGACACATAGCCCAAGCAATTGTAAAAGTTAACTCTGGAAGCCGCATAATTGGAGACGATACGGGAGTTATTAGGGTTAGAGTTGCAAAGGCGCAGGGTAGTATCGAGCGGTTTCAAATAATGGGTGATAAGGGTACTGCGCACATTCGTCCGTAAATATACGTTAAGGGGTTTGCTGCAAATGTTAGGAGTTTTGGAACAAGCTTGCGGTGACCTGTTTTCAACAAAAATAGTGTCGCATAAGTTAGTTGCATATGTCTTAGACATTTGAGATATAATTTGCGACAAAATCACTCATCAAAAGTTGAGGTTCAAACCTCAAGGATAGCAGCAATATAGCTGATTTCCATGCTGCAAACGCTAACAATCACGAACTGGTTCTCACTTTCAAATGATGAAGATCAAACAGCTCTAACATCTGTAACAATTTCAGATACTTATTTTCTTAACGTATATTTACGGACGAATGTGCCTACTACCCTTGATAGGGTGCATATTGATAATTTAAGCATTACACCTACGCAGGCTATAAAATTAGCCTATTTATTGGGGCAGGAGGATTAACCGTAAATGGGGGGATAAATCGCCAACCCATCGAGGGTTGGCGATTGATTTTTTACATTTCGGGTTCATGTTCATTATCCCGTTCGCGTTGTTTTTTGCGTTCGGCTTCGGATAGTTTTTCTTTTTTCTTTTTTGGGTTCTTGGCTCGTTCTTCTTGGCGGTTTTTTACAAAATCCATTATTTTTTGCGCTTCGGATTTCTGTTCTTTTT
The DNA here is from genome assembly GCA_013214985.1 of Hyphomicrobiales bacterium. Taxonomy (GTDB): domain Bacteria; phylum Pseudomonadota; class Alphaproteobacteria; order Rhizobiales; family OSC116; genus OCS116. The sequence goes on along the minus strand of JABSRY010000013.1, from coordinate 10,259 downwards.
CCTTTGCGTGTTTCATGATAAATCTTTTCTCATCATCTCTGATTTTTTGCGCGGCGGCTTCACGTTCTTCTTCACTTTCATATTTCATGAGGATTTTTTCTTCTTGCGCTTCAATTTCTTTTTGTTGTTGAAGTTTTTTCTCATCGGCTATGATTTTTTGTGCTTCGGCTTTTTGCTCTTTTTTAAAAGGTTCGTTATCTGCTATTTTCTCTTTTTCTTCTGCAACATATCGTTCCAAAGTGAATATTTGATTTCTGAAAGAGGTTTTTTCAGTGTTGGCTTTTTTGAACTCTCCTAGATTATATTCTTGGAAATCTTTTAATTCACTATGCGTATAAAGCTGGCGTTGGTCATCGTACATTTTGGAATAATGCTCATAATTATCATAAAAAGATTCGGCTTGGCGACCTGCGGCTTGTTCTTTTCCTGAAAGTTGTTCAATCTCTTTTAAGGCTGTCTCTATGTCTAATTTAGCCAATTAACCCTCCATTTTATGGTTTATAACTTTTCTCAATTTCGTCTATAATTGCTTTTTCTTCTTTTTTCAAAAGCTTTAGGAACTCTTTGTCTTTAATAATTTTTTCGTTAGCAGAGGTTACAAGCTCATCACTATAATTGAAATCGTCATCAAGGTGTTCCTGATACCACGCTATTCTTTTTTCTGTTCCCTCTATCATTTGTCGCTGATTTCGCAACTGTACCAGATAGTTTTTTTCAAGCGCTTCGTTAAACTCTTCCCCGTGTAATTCTACTAAATCATCAAATGACGTATATTTCATAGCTATTCTGAATATCTATTGATTAAAACTAGAGCCTCAAAAATAAGGCTTGCTGTCATGTAGGTAGATAACAATATTATTAAATAATTTTGGGTTATATACCGATTAATACGGCCATATGATTTTTTCATATTTGGGTGTTTTGCCTATCCATTCTTAAATAAAATTATGCTGAAAATAACATTTATGAAGATAAATAAATATAGCCTGTTTATCAGTTGTTGGTTCAGTTTTTTAGTACTTTTCAACTCGCTCGTTAATTCTTGATTTTGCTCTTCTAAAAAGTCTGTATGTTTAGTTTCATATTCATTCATGCCTAGAATAATAACACAGTATACATAGGCTTCCAAGGTTTTCAAATATTTAATTATAGTCAGCTTTGGCTAGTATTGGCCGTCATAACTCTTTGTAAATTCAATACGAAACATCTTACAAGGAATTATCATGTTTAAAACTATTAAAACTTTTATTGTCCGTGACCTTTTGGACGTAATCAGCGCAACAGTACGTTACGCTATTTATGTACCACTTTGCTTTTACGCCGTTAAATTACTTCGCCGTGATGTGGAATTGCCTAGAGGCTGTTTTCATCACATTAGGATTAACGAAGAAAAAGCACGTTGCGATTTTAGGTCGCTTGTTTGGTATTTTATGCCGATAAAGCGTGACTAATCACAGACATAATTTAGGGGGGCTTTTGCCTCCCTAACTGTTTTTTTGGTCATAGAAAAATGATTTACTTAAACGTAAACTTGTTTCACTGGTCGCAAAAACAATTAAATCATTCCGCCATTCAGGACTCATAAGCTCTTGTGGACTAAGCACGGGTTCAGTTTTTCCAGTCATTAGATTTTCTTTAGTGCCGAGTGCTTTTGAAAGTTTTTCTGCAACGTCTGTTCCAACATTCATATACATTTTTGCTCCGCAAATTTCCGTCATACCGTGGGCAACTTCTTTGCCGTATGCGTCCACAATCTGCCCGTAATATTGGGCAAACAACCATAATTTAATAAGGTAACTACGGCCTTTGTCTAGCGCATCTTGAATAGGTTTCATGTTGCCTAAACTTGGCATTTCATCGAGCATAAATAATATTGGAGGGCAATTTGAATCGCGGCTTGGTTGAACTTTCATAAGCTCTTTGACGTGTTGAGCAATAATTACACGTAGCATTGGGGCGTAAGTATCAATGGCACTTGGTGGGATGCACAAATACAGCGTTATAGGCTCTTCACTTCTAAAATCTATAGGTTTCCAATCTGATGAACTGGTGATTTTTTCAACGGGTGCGCTTTCCCAAACGGTTAAATGTTGACCCGCTCCTGATAAGACACCTTGAAATTGTTTGTCTGACGTTTCCTCTAATTTTTTAGTTTTGTAAGCGGCTCTATACATGGCTTTGGGATAATTCATTTTTTCTTGAGGGGTATCACCTTCTTCATCTTCTTGTAAAATATCATCGTATAAATCATCTCTACCAATACCCGCCACTAGGTCAAGTACGGTTGCCATGTTTCGTTGGCTCTCAGGGAGATAGGTTACATATGCGAGTAGTAGTGTTAAAAATTCTTTACCCTGCATCTCCCATGAAGTGTCGTTTTTATTGCTAGGAACCACGAGCATATCTGCCATGAACTGGCAATCTTGCCAAACAATTTCAGGGTCTTGAGAAATCATATCTAGGGGGTTATATTTATTTGATTTGCTAGGGTCGGTTGGGTTGAAAACAAATACTTTTCCGACATGCTCTTTTCGCCACTCCGCCGAATTTTCGTAGCATTCGCCTTTGATATCTAAGACGATGGCCGCACCTTTAAACGAGTTTAAAGTCGGTAATACGTGGCATTGAGTTTTTCCGCTTCCTGGGGGCGCAATAGTAAGTAGGGATTTTTCGGAATTGAAGAATATTTTGCCCTCTGTGTCACGGCCAATTGGTAGTGCAAAGCCGTCATTATGGCGGGTGAATACTTTAGACGCACCAAGCTTTTTTTGGTAGGTATTATTGTTTCTGTATGCCAAATCTTCATACCTTTTTCGTGTGCTTGGTTCAAGAGAACCTAAAACTTCCATTACTTGAGATACCCAACTTTTTGGGGTCATTCTATTTTTGTTTTTTGCCTGAGCCAAACCAAGATACGCACCCTTTAAGTCAGTATCATAGATACAGCTTTTTTCATTATATATAATCGGAAAAATAGCCTCTTCAATTTCCCAAAAATGAGAATGTTCACGTCTGGCATGAATCATTATTGCAACTTTTAGCGCGTATATTTCTTTATTGTTTAACTCATGTAATGCGCGGGAGATACCTATAGGTTCATAGCTACCGAATTTAATATATATTTTACTTAGTGGGTCATTAAAAAATTCATCTATATTTTGATAAATTATTTTAAAATATAGATTGGTTTCCCAGTCTTCTCGCCTATAGTAAGATAGTTCACTTAGACTTTGTAATCCGCCATTAATAAAATCTCTTTCTCTATATTGTTCCGCTCGTTTTAGTGCTATTTGTTCTTCCTGTTGTAATTCTTTGGCTCTGATTATTTTTAGTCGTTTTTCTTCTGCAATTTGTTCAAAACTAATAACATTTTTTTCAGTTTTTTGACTTAAAAGTGTGATGAGTCTTATTCTGGGTTTGAATAAAGATTCACGTTCCGCATTAATTATTTTTTGTGCTTTTGCATTCTCTTTTTCAATTTTAATTCTTTCGTTTCTCATGGTTTCATGTTTTTTAACAGCAAAATCATAATCCACGACAAGAGCCTGTTTACTACTAAAATAAAAAACTACCATCATCCCAAGAGGAACCCATAAGAAAAAAGTAGAAAAGAAGGTTATAAATAGGATTATTAATACTCCTACTATAATCAATATTTTTGGAGTTATAAGGTCATTGAATTTAGGGTAAGGAGGTGGTTTTTGTTGGTCTGCGGAGGTAGTTAATTTTTTTTTGTATCTCTCATACATTGAGTTCATAATATACCTTAAAGTAATAACTAAATTACCTAATCGTAAATATTATAATTATGAAAGCAAGCATAGTTTTGTGCATTTTAGGCTCATTCAAAATTAAGCTAGTAAGATGCTTAATTTTGTTAGTTCTAAATTTGCGTGACGGTATGAATTTTAGGGTGTGCCCTAAGAGCGTTAATAAATTAAATGCATATTTACATTTATTACATCACTATACTTTAGGTGCGGTATGATTTAACATATTCGAATGAATATAAAACCTACAATTGATCCAAATTTATTAACGCTCTTAGGTCACAATAAAACCTCAGATGGTATTGCAAATGCATTAAATAAACCGTCTGGGAGCCGTTATTATAAATGTGCATTTCAAGTGAACCCATACCAATATGGAGTAGATCACTCGAAAGACAGCAATACTAAAGATGAAGATGAATACAATGAAAAAATGGTACAATCCTGCCTGAATAATGGAATCGAAGTAGTCGGGATTACAGATCATTTCCGTGTTAATCGAAGTCAAAGTCTAGCTGAAAAATTAACTGAAAAGGGGATCGTTGTTTTCCTCGGTTTCGAAGCAAATTCGAGTGAGGGGGTGCATTTACTTTGTTTGTTCCCCCCAAACACAAGTCAAAACGACCTAGCCAATGCCATGGGTGCTTGCGACGTTGATAATCCTTCAGACCTATCCCCTATTTCGAATAAACATTTATTGGATCTTCTAAAAATTATTGATGGAAAGGGAGGGATTTCGATTGCAGCACACGTTACACAAAATAACGGATTATTAACAAAGCTAAATGGGCAAACGAGGACTAAAGCTTGGACATCGAATTTGTTAAACGCTGCTGCAATACCTGAAACCGTAGCAGGAATTCCTGAAAATTTACAGAAAATTGCCAAGAATAAAGATCAATATCACAAACGGGACAGGCCAATCGCATTTATTAATGCATGTGATGTAAGCAAACCTGCCGATTTTGCAAAATCTGGGGCATCAACTTTACTTAGAATGTCTAATGTAACGCTTGAGGGGTTGAAACAGTGCTTTTTAGACCATGAAAGCCGAATAAGATTAAATTCTTGTCCAAAATTGGCTGATCATGCACGACTAGTCGCAATTTCATGGGAGGGGGGTCTTCTAGGGGGACAAAACCTTCATCTAAATGCGGGGCTAAATGTTTTGATAGGTGGTCGTGGTGCAGGAAAATCAACCATCATTGAAAGTATTAGATACGCATTTGATATGAAACCTCGTGGTAAGGAGGCAAAAAAAGGTCACGATTCTATGATTAAGGAGCTAATGGGTGCAAAATCGGGTATTTCTGTCCTTATCCACACGTCAACACCCTCTCCACAATACTATTTGATTGAAAGAGCATTTAACCAAGTCCCAAAAGTCAAAAATATATCTGGTGAAATAATATCTGACTTACATCCTCGTGATTTGATGCCTGCATTTGAAATATATGGACAGCATGAAATTTCGGAACTTACCCGAGATAAGAACGCGCTAGCTGAGATTCTTACGCGTTTTGTTGGTCAAAGCACAGCCAAACAAAGTACGTTAGATGAAATTAATAGTAGGTTAAAAGAATCCAGAAACGAAATTTCTACGAAGCAACTGAAATTAGAACAGCTTAACGATGTGTTATCAGCCCTTCCCTCTTTAAATGAACAACTCAAGCAATTTTCCGATACTGATCTGGTTGGTAAACTTAGCGAAAAGACAGCGCTTCTAGACGAAGAACGCATTCTCTCCACACTTTCCCAAAGAATTACAGACCTCAGATTAACGGCGGATGAAATAAAACCAGATGAAGCGGAGAGGGCGAAGCTCGTTCCAAATAAAGAAGAGAGGGAACTGCCTAACCGCGATGTGTTAAATCCTCTAGAGTCCCTTTCTAGTATTATTTATATCGCGCGAGAGGATGCGGCAACGGCGCTTATTGCTGCCGCAGACAAAGTTGAACAAGGTTTACAAACGGTGAAAAATGATTGGATACCTCTTTCCGAAAAAATTGAACAACGTTATGAGAAATTGTCCAAAAGATTGAAGTTAGAGGGGGCAGATCCCGAAGGTTATGTCGCGATCAAGAATCAAGTTGAAAACCTTAAACCTAAAGAGATCGATAGAATTACGCTCCTTGACGAACTGGTAGCGCTACAGAAAACACGCCAGGCAATCGTTGACGAATGGGAAAGAGCTGACCGAAATGCCTTTCAAGAACTGGTAAAGGCCGCAAAGAGTGTTTCGAGAAAACTAAACTCCAGTGTTAGAGCAAGCGTTAAACCCAGTGTCGATTTGGCACCGCTCAAGGAAATTTTTGCTAGGTACACTGATGGTAGTAACAGCGCTTCAATATCGCGCTTAGAAGAGGTTGGTGACCTATCTATGTCTGAACTAGCAAGGAATATCCGTAAGGGAGGAGAAACCTTGATTGAAATATACAACCTTACGGCCAACGGCGCTCAAAAACTTGCCAGTGGTGGTGAAAGTTTAGCTCTTGAGGTTGAAGAATGCCGCTTACCTCCCCAAGCCGTTATCGAACTGAACGTTGGTCATGACGATACGGAAAACTGGAAAGACCTTGATCGTCTTTCGGCAGGACAAAGGGCGACCGCCGTTTTGATGTTATTGCTACTTGAGGCTGACGCTCCTCTGATAGTTGACCAACCCGAAGATGATTTAGATAACCAATTCATTGTTCAACATGTTGTTAAAACTATGCGGAAGGCAAAAGAAACCCGTCAGTTTATTTTCTCAAGTCACAACCCAAACATCCCAGTTCTTGGAGATGCGGAGCAAATTGTAGGTCTAACGCCAATTGTAGAAAATGGCGTTGACCAGACGATTATAGATAAATCACTATGTGGGGCAATTGATACGCCTAAAGTTAAGGAACTAATTAAGGTGCAGCTTGAGGGCGGTGAACAGGCGTTCCGAACGCGTGAGCAAAAATATGGCTTTTAATTTTTAAATGATCGTTGAAAAATATGGAATTGTACATAAATAAAACAGCATTAATGTCATTTCCACATACGAGCGGCAATGTCTTGTTCTTCCTGCCCAATAGCATCGGCATAAATAGCCGTAGTCGATATATGAGCATGCCCCATCCATTTCTGAAGCATATTCAATGGCACACCGTTAACAGTAGCATTTATTCCAAACCCATGTCTCAACCCTTTTGGGGTTCGATGTACGCCCTCAGAAATACCCGCCTCAATCATAATTGAAGTTATCACCCGCCAAGCATGTTGACGATGCCACGGCCATAACCTTGCGTCGGATTTTTTACGCTGCTTTTGTGCTTCTCTGATACTATGAGCAGTATTTAACGTATCCAAAAATGCAGGAGGCACAGGAACAGCCCTAAATACATCCCCTCGCCTTTTCTTAAGGCTACGGAGTACAATTTGCCCCTGCTCTAATTCAATTCTCTTTGGGGTAATTTCCAAGGCTTCAGAAATTCGACAGCCTGTAAAATGCAATGTTTCAGCAAAGGTTCTAATGATTGGTGATTTTTTGCGGGCTACATCGAGGAAAGTCGCCCGTTCCTCTGCGTTTAAATAAAGCCTATTGCCTGTAATGTCATATAATCGCATTTCACCCATATGAGACACTATACGGGGAAAATGTCCGATTGTGAATCTCAAAATTATAAGGCATTGATTTTGTTGATGAGGGAAAGTCCGGCCGCCGGCTTAAATCTCGATTTTAGGGGAAGCGGCCGGAGCAAAAAATGAGACACTATTACTAATAGTGTTATGGAAAAAATGTACCCGATATCACTAACTAGTAGTTATCGGGGGACATGCGTATATGTTTGTTTAATTTTGAAGTAAGGCTTTTGGACTTGTTTTAACTTTGTTATTAACAAATCCACGCCATGCCTTCTCGATATTGTCAGGGAGACCTTTAGTTTCTGCGTAGTTGTAAAACTCTTGTTCTATAAGGTAAATATCCCAACCAGTGCCAGCGTTTATTACAATATTGCGAGCCTCTTCCATCAGAAAAGCAGAAATACGGATATTATGAAAATTATTTGAAATCTGCCTTTTTTTCAAGTTAGTAGTTTTTTGCGAAGTTTTTTTGATCTGTTGCTCGATATGAAAAAATTCATCATTCGAACTAGTAGTTTTTTGGGACAAGAAAGGGGTTAGTTCTCCGCTTTTTGCTTTATTTTGCATACGTTTTTTACGTCCGACTTTGCTACGTGATAGCTCTTCAATAGCTGATACTTTAGCCCCTATTTCTTTTTTCTTAGCCCAAGTAAATTTAATATGTGTAAATATACGGCCTGTTTTTATAGGTTCTGCTATTATTTCATATTCAGTTAAGAAATTAACTTCTAATATTGCAGGTTTAATAGCGAACTTATAAAGATTTCCGTAGGTTTTAAGTTTATCTTTTGGTACGCCTAAAAGCCCCCTAACAGCTTCGATAGAGAGTATTTCATAGTCTATATATTTAAGGTTTATTCTCTTTTGCAACCACTCATATAGTGCTAAACTATATTTGCTAGACAAGGCAAACATTACTTGTGTGCGAATACGTGCAAAAATCTTTGTATTCTTTATGGTTTTAATCAATAAGGGGTCAAAGTTATAATCTAATGCTCCACCATTTAATTCTATCTCGTTTGAACCGAGTAGAGGCATTTGGCGAATAGCTTCCTTACCGTTTTTATTATGGCTTATTTTAACAACAATGATTGCCGCTTGTAGTCGTCTCATTCCCGCGGCCACATCGTAGTTTTTACTATGGGTATGTTTTGTTATATCAGTTTGTGCAATCTGGTGTGTTTTTGAAGCGGTAATATCATTCCAAGCATTACCTAACAATAAGTTATATAATCTGCGGTCTTTAAGCGATAGAGGCGCCATTTCAATGACATCTACAAGTATTTCAGGTTTGACAATAGTGTCTAAGTCACTTGAAACTTTTGGGAAAAAATTTAATTCTGTTTGCATAGCGCAAAGTAAATAGTAGACAATGATTAAAGTCAACTACTATTTAGATTGAACCCCAATAACTACTAGTTCAAATTTGCTATTATTAGAGATGTGTATAAGTAAAAAATACCTCCCCCTATAACTACTATTATCCCCCCGATAACTACTAGTTAAGTCATTTTGTGTTTAATTTTCAATAAGTTACAGCGCATGAACACAGAACACTAAAGAACTTATAAGAACTTAGAACATAATCAGCTTGGGGATAACTCATTACTTTATCCTATCATGTGTCATATTCCTTAAGTCCAAAAAGGAATTCGCTCCGCTCATAAATATTAGTAGATTAGGGCAAGCCCTCTTTGCTTCGCAAATTCACCCAAGATGGCTGTTAAGGAATCAGAATTTAGAAATTGAATTATTTATTTTGTTGGTTTATTCTGTACTTGCATCACGGTCTAGCCGACTAGTGGTGTGAAGACTAAGAAAAATTGCAGGATGGTTTTTAAACCGTTCTGCTTTTTTTAAATCATCTTGGCAAAAAGCCATGTTTTCTACGTGAACGATTTTAAGCTGTTTTAAGCACATTAAACAATTTAAACGCCCAGTTATCTATAAAAACCATAAAGCACCCCCCTACCCCCTTTAAATCGACCCTGAACCTATATTTTTCTTTGAGTTCTAGAAGAGGCTTGGAGGGAATTTGCGAAGCAAAGGGGTAACATACCCAATTGTTAATTTGTGAGCGTAGCGAACTCCTTATCTTTTCTGGCAGTCTGCCCGCGGCAGCGGGAAAATTTATTTTTGACTGTTTTTGTATACGGGGTGAACCTGATAACATGAATCTAGGTAACTAAAACCCCGAACTATTAGTTATTTGGGATATGGCCGTTCTAATTAGTAGTTATTGGGGGTGGTGTTTTGAGTTGCGCTTATTTTTTTGGTGTTTACGAGCCTTTGTATGTTTTTTGTTTTTTCGTCGTTTGTATTATTTCACTTTTGGAGTGTTGCGGCTCTTGGAATTTTACGGGTTGGATGGTTTTGGATTTAGGCGTTGTGTTGTGGAGGGCTGTCGGAGTTTTGGGAGTGCTTTAGTTTGGCGGAGTTGTATTTTTAATTCATGTGGTTTTGATTGGCTCTTGCTTTCTGTTAAGGGTGCACTTATACATTGCTGCGCAACATAGGTGCAGAAACAACGCAAGAAGGGTTAAGTTAATGGCCGTTTTTCATGTAGGATTTACCCCGATTAGTCGTGGCGAAAAGGCTAAAAATGGCAAACCTGCCACTTATGATACGCGGTCTGCTGTAGCTTGTGCCGCCTATCGAGCGGGTGAAAAGCTAAGGGACGACCGCTACGGAAAAACCCAGAATTACGCCAACAGAAAAGGCGTAGTTCATACGGAGATTATACTCCCAGAAGGAGCAAACCCCAAATTAGCCGATAGAGGTTATTTGTGGAATAAGGTTGAGCAGTTGGAAAAGCGTAAAGATGCTCAACTATCCCGTGAGGTTAATATCTCCCTGCCCCATGAACTGGACGACAAA